>NZ_JBFAAX010000810.1:0-2525 GCF_040639995.1 Actinosynnema sp. NPDC023658
CGCGACCGTGCACACCCACCAGTACCCGCTCAAACCCAAGCTCGACATCACCAGCCGCCACCAGCTGATCAGCCTGCTGGCGAGCATGGCCGACTAGGTCACGACGTGCGGGCGCCGGCCGGGGCGAGCGGCTCCGGCCGGCCCCGGTGCCGGACCCACTCCGGCCGCAGGATCGACATCACCGCGGCGTCCACCCGTTCGCCCTGCCACAGCAGGGCGTCGCGGAGCACGCCCTCCGCGACGAAGCCGACCTTCTCGTAGACGCGGCGGGCCCGCGGGTTGAACGCGTACACCTCCAGCGAGATGCGGTGCAGGCCCAGGCGCTCGAAGCCGTGGCCGACGATCAGCCGCGTCGCCTCGGTGCCCAGGCCGCGCCCCGCCGCGCCGGGCACCAGGGAGATGCGGAAGCCGCAGCTCTCGTTGGCCCGGTCCCAGTTGTTCAGCGCGGCCTCCCCGACGACCTCGCCGGTCGCCCGCTCCACCACGGCGAGGTCCAGCCTGCCGTCCTCCCGGCCGCGCGTCGCGTACCAGGCCCGCAGCCGCACCTCGTCCGGCTCGCCGTGGCTGCCGGTGAGGCGGGTGACCTCGGCGTCGCGGAGCATCGGCGCCAACGCGGGCACGTCGTCGGCGGTGACGGGTCGGAGCACGACCAGCTCGCCGGTGAGCGTGGGTTTGGCGCGGAAGCCGACGGGTGGGTGCTGCTCGACCATGCCGACAGTCTGTCGAGCGGCCGGTCCGCTGTCGTCGGGTTTCCCCCGACCGGGGTGCGCGGTCACGGCTCCAGCAGCAGGCCGACCGAGGCGAACGTGTTCGGCACGACCTTGTCCCCGCGCACCAGCTCGGTCGGGTCCACGGCCAGCCGAGCCCGCGGCGCGCGTGCCCGCAACGCCGTCAGCGCGGCCCGCGCCTCGATCCGGGCCAGGTGGTGACCCAGGCAGTAGTGCACGCCGTGCCCGAACGCCGCGTGCCCCAGCGCGGCGTTGCCGGTCGCGGGCACGCGCGTCGGGTCGAAGCGGTCCGCGGTCGGACCGTGCACCAGCGGGTCGCGGCCCGCCGTGCCGAGGCCGATCATGATCACCGAGCCCTCCGGGATGACGCCGCCGGGCAGCTCGACGTCGACCGTGGCCCGGTAGTGCGGGGTGACCCGGACCGGCGGGTCCCAGCGGGCCGCCTCCTCGACCGCGGCGGCCACGGTGTCGGCGTTCAGCGCGTCCCACGCGCCGGGCGTGGACAGCAGGGCGACGACGGCGTTGCCGATCAGGCCGTTCGTCGTCTCGTGCCCGGCCACGACGAGCAGGATCGCCGTGGTCAGCAGTTCCTCCGGCGTCAGCCGCTCGCCGTCGACCTGCGCCTGCACCAGACCGCTGAGCAGCGCGTCGTCCGGCTGCTCCCGCTTCTGCTCGATGAGGCCGCCCAGGTAGCCGAACATGGCGTCGGAGGCGGGCACCACGAGCTCGGGCCGTTCGGTCATCATCGCCGCGGTCCAGTGGTGCAGCCGGTCGCGGTCCTCCGCGGGCACGCCGAGCAGGTCGCAGATCACCGCCAGCGGCAGCGGGAACGCCAGGCCCTCGATCAGGTCGGCGTCGGCCGGCATGGCGGCGACCATCTCCCGCGCGGTCTTCTCCACCGCCGACCGCATCCCGTCGATGCGGCGCGGGGTGAACGCCTGCGACACCAGGGCGCGCAGCTTGCGGTGGTGCGGCGGGTCGGTGTTGAGCATCGACGGGCCGATGATCCGGGACAGGTCGGTCGGCCTGCCCTTGCGCGCCAACTGGTCCTGCATCGCGGCGCGCAGCCCGGCGGCGTCCTTGGCCAGGCGGCCGTCGTTGAGCAGGTTGCGGGTCGCTTCCAGGCCCATGGTGGTGACCAGGACGTCCAGCCCGTTGGGCAGCTCGGCCGGGTGGACGGGGCCGAGCCGGGCCAGCGCGTCCTCGTGGGCGTGGTGCTCCCATCCGCGCAGCGGGCCGCCGACGAGGGCCTGTCGGTCCGGGGCGAATCCCGCGGTCAGCTGCACGTCGTCTCCTTGTAATGCGATCGGGTTGTGCGGCGTCCACTTTCGTGTGAGCGCTACACGCCGCGCATCCACCGCTCTCCGTATTCCGGGTGACAGCGTACGGAGATCGGTTGACGTGACCACGCGGTCGCGGATACGGAGGCGGATACGGAGGTTTGCCGATGCGGACTCCCGCACGGGTGCGCGACGCTGGACGGTGTCCGGCACCCCGACGCCGGACGGACAGACCGGGCGGGTCAGGGGGGTTCGCCGCCGCCCGGCGACCGGGGGGGCGAGGAGGGGCCGCACCCCCACTTGCGGTCCCTTTTCCCCGCCGCCGGTCCGCGCGACCGACGGCCATGCCTCCGTCGTCAGCGGTCGGCTCTCGTCACTTCGGCCGTCGCCGGTTCAGCTCTTGCCGGTCAGCCCGTCGCGCGCGGGGCCGTCGACCGCGAAACGCAACACCACGCCGGGGAACACACCCTCCACCCCCACGGCCACCACCGCCGACAGGCCCACGAACACGAAACGC
>NZ_JBFAAX010000811.1:0-2524 GCF_040639995.1 Actinosynnema sp. NPDC023658
GCGCCGGCGGTCGCGGTGTTGGTGCCCGGGAGACCGGGAGCGGTGGTCGTCGACTGGGCGGGGTCGCGCAGCAGGACGTTGACCCGCTGCACGCTCATGCCGTTGCCGCCCCACGGGTTGGTGATCGCGCCGGCCACGCGGGTGACGAACCGGACCCGGTCGCCGTCGCGGAACACGTCGAACCGGGTCAGGTCGAAGCTGTCCGGGCTGAACGCGCTGTTGGTCGGGTAGACGTACGTCCCCGGCCCGCAGTCGTCCCCGGCCGGGTCGGTGAGTCCACCGACGCGCTCGCCGTAGGACAGCACGGTGCGCCGCTCGTACGCGGTCGCGCCGTCACCCGCGGCCGCGACGCTGATCGTGTTGTCGATGCCGGTCAACGCCACCTCGGTGTCGAACCGACCGCCGCTCACCGGGACCCGCTTCTTCACCGGGCCCACGGCCACGACCACGCTGGACGCGTCGGTGGCGCCGTGGACGCGGACGGTGCGGCCGGTGGCGGTGGACAGGTCCGCGGGGCCGTCGAGGGTCAGCGCCGCAGTGGCGACGGGACCGGTGCGGTAGCGGTCGGCCACGACTGCGGGCGTCTCGACGGGCCTGCCTGCGGCGATGCCCTGGGCCAGCCGTACGTACTGGGCCATCGCCCAGGCCAGTGGCGCGGCCGAGCCGGTGCCCTTGCCGAACACGTGACCGTGCTGGGTGGGTTCGGCCTGGTCCCAGACCTGCTCGGGGATCATCCGGCCGCTGTTCGCGGTCGCCGCCATCGTGCGCAGGTGGGGCAGCGCGTCACGGCCGTTGGCCAGTTCGTACTCGCCGCGCTCACCGGACAGCAGTGGCCACGGGCGGCCGATGCCGACGCCGGTCCACGGCCCGCCGTCGGCGGTCTCGCCGTAGCCGTCGTGGGTGTAGCGCTTCCACAGGTCGCCGCCGGGTGTGCTCACCTTGATCGAGGCGTCGACCTCGGGCAGGGACTGCGCGACCGCCTCGTCGCCCGGTGGCTTCACGCCGAGCCGCACCAGCTCCAGGAAACCGGCGTCGACCAGCGCGTTCTCCGGGTGCACACCCGCGCCGTTGGCCCAGTTGCGGGTGGCGGCGTCGTTCGGGTCGCCGCTGCCGGAGATGCGGACGTAGTACCGGCCGTCGCCGAGCGGGCCGTTCGTGGTGAACATCCGCTGCTCGGTCTGCCGCTGCCAGGAGTCGGCGGTGGCCTGGTAGAGCGCCGCGCCGTCGGGGTCGCCCGCGCGGCGGGCGATGTCGGCGGCGGCGGTCAGCGCGGCGATCTGGCTCGCCATCGTGGACGGCGAGTAGCCGCCGGTCTCCTCCCAGCGCTCTTGCGGCGTCGTCGCGCCCGACGACACGAGGAAGTCGGACGCCTTGGCGATGTGGTCGCGGTAGAACCGCGGGTCGGACCGCCCGGTCTGCCAGGCCAGCAGGATCGGGAACGCGGTCTCGTCCAGCTGGACGTTCGTCTGGTCGGGCGTGCCGTCGACCTTCGAGTTCTGCGGGAAGCTGCCGTCGGGCCGTTGCTGCCGGGTGAACAGCCAGTCCACCGCACGTCGGGCCGCCTCCGTGTCACCGGCCGCGAGCAGGGCGGACACCTGGTGGTACAGGTCGCGCGCCCACACGAAGTGGTAGCCGCCGAACGCGCCGTCGGCTGCAACCGCCTGGCCCCAGGGGACGGTCAGGGACGCGGCGAACGCCCCGGGGTGGGTCTTGTCCTCGTGCGCCTTCACCGCCATGACCGCTGCCCAGTACTGGTCGAGCAGGTCGGCGGGCAGCCTCGGCGCCTTCAGCCGCGCGGTGTAGAGGTGCCAGCCGAGCTGGTACCAGCGCTTGGTCACCTCGAACGGGCGGTGCAGGCTCGCGCGGGCGCTGATGAGCGCGGCCTGTTCGGTGGCGGCGAAGCCGAGCGCCAGGGTGGTGCGCGGCGCGATCCGCGCGACCTGGGCGATGTTGCCCGGACCGGCCTCCGGGTAGGTCGAGGTCAGCCGGAAGTTCCGGGTCAGGTCGGCCACGCCGTCACTCGTGCTGACGTAACCGGTCGATGTGACGTGGAACCCGGTGCTGGAGACGAGCGCGCTCGCGATCGGTCCGCGTGCGTCCACGGCGGTCAGGGCGTCCTTGGTGGCGTGACCGGTGTCGTGACCGGAGTCGCCCGCCAGTTGGGGGTCGAACAGGGTGTAGAGCTGGTAGTCGCCTTCGAACTCGACGTCGATCAGGAGGGTCGAGCTCGCGGGATCGGTGACGTAGGTCTTGGTGAGCCGCCAGCGACCGGCGTCGTCGGCGGTGGTCTGCCGGTAGGTGAGGGACTTCCGGTCGACCAGCGTCGTGGTGCTGGTCGTGCCTTGGGTCTCGCGCTGCGCGAAGGACTTCCCGTCCGTGACGACGAACTCCAGCGAGCGGGAGTTCGGGGTGTCGGCGCTCGGGTAGTAGACCTCGCTGAGCGTGCCGCCGGTGAGGGTGAACCAGACCTTCGACTCGGCGGTGGTCGAGGTGCCGATGCCCTCCTTGTCACCGGTCGTCCAGG
>NZ_JBFAAX010000812.1:0-2522 GCF_040639995.1 Actinosynnema sp. NPDC023658
CGAGGCCACCGTGCGCCGCGTGGTGGACACCCTCGGCGGCGACCCGGTGCTGCTGGAGCTGCTCTACGCGCTGGGCCGACCTGCGCACGGCCGTGTCCGACGGGCAGCTCGTGCTGCTCTACCAGCCGATCGTGGACCTGGCGACGTCGGCGGCGGCGGGCGCGGAGGCGTTGGTGCGGTGGCAGCGGCCGGGGCACGGGCTGCTCCCGCCGGGCGAGTTCATCGGGTTGGCGGAGGAGACCGGGCTGATCGTGCCGCTGGGCAACAAGGTGCTGGCGGGCGCGTGCGAGCAGGCGATGCGCTGGCGCGAGCAGGGACGGCAGCTCAGCGTGACGGTGAACGTGTCCACCCGGCAGCTGTCCGCCCCGGCGTTCCTGCCGTCGTTGGACCGGGTGCTGAAGACGACGGGGCTGCCGCCGGAGCGGTTGACCATCGAGGTGACCGAGTCGGTGTGGGCCGACGGCGCGGCGATGCGCGGGCTGATGGAGGTGCGGGAGACCGGGGTGCGGGTCGCGCTGGACGACTTCGGCACCGGGTACTCGTCGTTGAGCTACCTGCAGCGGTACCCGTTCGACGTGGTGAAGATCGACCGGTCGTTCACCGGGGCGTTGAACGACACCGGCCGCACGGCGGGCGTGGTGCGGTGCATCATCGACCTGGCGGAGGTGCTGGGCGCGCACACCGTCGCCGAGGGCATCGAGACCCAGGCCCAGGCCGACTGGCTGCGCAACGCCGGCTGCGCCTACGCCCAGGGCTACCTCTTCGGCCGTCCCGACTCGGCCGAGAACTGGGACGCCCAACCCTCCGTCCTCCCTTAGCGCGAGAGTCCTACCTCCAGCACGCGAGAGTCCTACGTCCACGTACCCCGAGTTGAACGCTCAGCGATGCCCGAACGTAGAACTCAGTGGTCGTGGAGGTAGGACTCTCGCGCTCTGAACGTAGGACTCTCGCGCTGGGGAGGGAGGACCTCCGGTCAGTGGAGGTCGGCGAGGGTGTTCCAGAAGAGGAGCTCGTAGGCGTGCAGGAGGCGGGCGGCGGGCATCGCGGGCGGGGGGGACCAGCCCGTGGCGATCACCTGGTCCAGCGCGCGCAGGCCCAGCGCGTCCAGCTCCGGCGCGGGCTCCGCGAAGAAGTCGAAGAACGCGCACCCGGCGTCGTCGAATCCGTAGTGCTCACGCAGCGCGGCGGCGATCGTCGCGCAATAGCCACCCCATTCCGCGAAGTTCGCCAGAATCGCGAGGAGCGCGTCGTGGGGATTGCCGTCCAACGCCAGCCTGGCCACGTACGACGGATATGCCTGGCAGCCCGGCAACGGCCGGTACGCGGCCACGTCCTCCGGGGACAGGCCGCACGCGGCGGCGAAATCAGCGAGTTTGCCCAACGCCAGGCCCTCGCCCCCGGCGACCGCGGCGAAGAACTCGCGCTGCGCCGGTTCGGTCGACTGCGCGGCCAACGTGAGGAACGCTCGCCAATCGCTCTGGACGATCCGGTGCTCCTCGGCCGCCAGCGCCTTCAACGCGCTCAGCGGAGCCTTGCCGCGCGCGATCAACGGCACCAGCCGGTTCGTCCCGCCGTCACCCTTCAACTCCGCGCGCACCCGCTCCAGCAGGGCTTTCGCGTCCTCCGCCATCGTTCCCCTCCTCCAGGAGCCGCACGTCACCGGCGACCGCGGCATGACTAATATGCACCTTATCGAGTCCTCCGTTGCGACGCGGATGGGCATCCGCGGGCGTTCCGCGGATGAAGACTCGGCAACAGGGATTGACTCGGGCTCCCCTTTACCGGTCTCATGTCCCCGGCTTGTCGAACGTCAGCGTTGCCGCACTAGGGAGAGCCGGGTTTGCGCGTCGCCGGAGTCACGTCGGTCGAAAACCGCGGAATCCCGATCCGGAAACAACATCAGTTGTGGATGGGTTATCTGGTTTTCGGTCTGTTATCGATCGCGGTCTACTACGCCCTGCCGATCTTCGTGGGCACGTTGCCGCTGCGGGTGGTCGTCTACTGCGCGGTGAGCACGTCCGCCGCCCTCGCCGTGTGGTGGGGCGTGCGGCGCAACCGGGCCGAACCCCGCGCGCCGTGGCTCGTGCTCTGCCTGAGCCAACTGGTGTACGCCCTGGCCGACACCAGCTTCTACACCTCGCACTACGTGCTGCACGAGACCGGCTACCCGTCCATCGCGGACGCGTTCTACCTGGCCCACTACCCGCTCGTGGTGGTCGGCCTGCTCATGCTGATCCGGCAGCGCCGCTCCGACCGCGACCTGCCCAGCCTGCTCGACTCGGTCTCGCTCACCGTGGTCGCGGGCCTGCTGTCGTGGGTGTTCGTGCTCGGCCCGCAGACCCGCCTGGGCACGCCCGTGCTGGTCGAGATGGTGTCGTTGGCCTACCCGCTGATGGACCTGGTGCTGCTGCTGGTGTCGCTGCGGCTGCTGTTCGGCGGCGGACGGCGTGACGCGGCGTTCGTGCTGCTGGCCCTCTGGCTGGCCGCGATCCTCACCGCCGACACCCTGTACGAGCTGCAAC
>NZ_JBFAAX010000813.1:0-2517 GCF_040639995.1 Actinosynnema sp. NPDC023658
CGCCCAGGCGGCGCTGGCGGTGACCGCGTCGGCCGAGCACCGGCCCGCCGTGGCCGTGTCGGCGCTGCGCCGCGCGCTGATCGGCGCGGAGCGGCTGCGCGACGACCTGCCGTGGCTGCCGCCGTACCTCACCGCCAACCTGGTGGACGGCCTCTTCCTGGCCGGCCGCATGTCGGAGGCCACCGCGACCGCGGCACAACTTCGGGCTCACGCAGGACATCGCGCGGTCGCCGTGTCCCTCGGTGCGCCGGTCGACGCGGAGTTCCAGCGCATCACCAGCAGGTAGCGGGCACGAAGTCGGCGGCTTCGACGCGGGAGAAGCGGACCACTAGGTTGAGACGTGGACCGGGGAGGGCGGGGGATTGTGGGAACGCGGAGGAACAGGCAGGAACTGGCGCAGTTCCTGCGCCGTTGCCGGGAGCGCACCAGCCCGGCCGACCTCGGCCTGCCCGGCGGTTCCCGGCGCCGCACCCCCGGTCTGCGCCGCGAGGAGATCGCCGTCCTCGCCGGGTTGAGCCCCACCTGGTACACCTACCTCGAACAGGGCCGCGACATCCGGCCGTCGACCGAGGTGCTGGCGAGCCTGGCCCGCGTGCTGCGGTTGAGCAACGACGAGCGCACCTACCTGTACCTGCTGGCGACCGGCAACCCGCCGTCCGACGAGAGACCGCGCAGCGACACGTCCGACGACGCGGTGGTCCGCGCCGTCGTGGACGGGATGGCGCACCCGGGTCTCCCCGTGTACGCGGCCGACATCCACGGCGACCTGGTGGCCTGGAACGACGTCGCGGCCAAGTGGTACACCGACTTCGACGCCCTGCCGGAGGGCAGGCGCAACATGCTGTGGTGGATGTTGACCGCGCCCGAGGCGCGCGAGCGGTTCGTCAACTGGGAGGAGGACACCCGCGACGTGGTGGGCCGGTTCCGGCGGGCGGCGGCGGCCCGCGCGTGGGACGCCCGGTTCGAGGAGCTGGTCGGCGTGATGCGCGACGCCAGCACCGAGTTCTGCGAGTGGTGGTCCTCGCACTACGTCAGCAAGCAGCGCACCCGCTTGCGCGAGCTGTGGATCGACGGCGAACCGCGGGTGGTCCAGCTCGCGGTGCTGAACCTGGCCGACTCGACGCGCTCGGTGGTCCTGCACCTCCCGCCGGACACCGGGTCCGCCCCCGACTGGCCGTCGTGTGGCGAGGATCTCCGTTAAGTCCGGCTTGTTCCGTTACGACGGCCCGACCAACCTTGGTGTGTCCGTGGGGATTCGGGGGGCCGGACGCCGTCGTCGTGCTCCCCTTGCGCGCGTGAGGAGGGGACGTGGGGGAAGGACTGGGGGCTGTCCGGGAACCGGTCGCGATCGTCGGCATCGGTTGCAGGCTGCCGGGGGCACGCGGGCCGCGGGAACTGTGGGACGTGCTCGCCTCCGGCGCCGACGAGGTCGGGGAGATCCCGGACGGGCGCCTCGGGACCGACGAGCGGATCGCCACCCGGGTGGGCGGTTTCCTGCCGGACGTGGACCGGTTCGACGCGGACTTCTTCGGGATCTCCGGCCACGAGGCCGCCCGGATCGACCCGCAGCACCGGCAGATGATCGAGGTCGTGTGGGAGGCCGTCGAGGACGCGGGCCTGACCGCGGCGGCCCTGGAGGGCAGCCGGACCGGGGTGTACACGGCCTGCCTCAACGCCGACTACTGGGACGTGGTCCGCGCGGCCGGGTTGTCGGACATGCACGCGGTGGCGGGCAACGGCGCCTGGGGCATGCCCGCGGGCCGGTTGTCGCACCTGCTGGACCTGCGCGGGCCGAGCCTGGGCGTGGAGGCCACCTGCGCCACGTCGCTGCTGGCCGTGCACCTGGCGTGCCGCGACCTGTGGTCCGGCCAGGCGGACGCGGCGCTGGTGGCGGGCGTGAACCTGTTGCTGTCGGCCGACTTCTACCTCGCCCTGTCCGACGCGGGCATCCTGTCCCGGGACGGGCGGGCGCGGTTCGGCGACGCGGGGGTCGACGGGTACGTGCGCAGCGAGGGCGCGGTGGCGGTGGTGCTCAAACCGCTGGGCGCGGCCTTGCGCGACGGCGACCGCGTGTACGCCACGATCCTGGGCGGCGCGGTCAACAACAACGGGCGGGCCGGCGACACGCTCACCACGCCGAGCATCGCCGGGCAGGTGGCCATGCTGCGCGCGGCCCACGCCGACGCCGGGGTGTCCGCCGACGAGGTGGACTACGTCGAGGCGCACGGCGCGGGCACGCCGATCGGTGACGAGGTCGAGCTCAGCGCCCTGCGCGAGGAGTTCGGCTCGAGGTCGCGGCCGTGCCTGGTCGGCTCGGTGAAGTCGAACATCGGGCACATCGAGTCGGCGGCCGGGCTCGCGGGCCTGGCGAAGACCGCGCTGGCCCTGCACCACGGCGTCGTGCCCGCGACCCTGCGCGTGCGGACCCCGCACCCCGTGCTGGCGGGCACGTCCCTGGAGCCGGTCGCGTCCGCCCGCCCGTGGCCGGACACCGGGCGGCTCCCGGTGGCGGGCGTC
>NZ_JBFAAX010000814.1:0-2516 GCF_040639995.1 Actinosynnema sp. NPDC023658
CAGGCCGCCGTGCAGCGGGCGGTGGCCAAGATCGAGGCCGCCGTCGGCCAGGCGCAACCGGCCGGGGTCGCCGTCGGCCTCGCCCTGCGGGAGGCGCCGGAGACCGCCCGCGTGCGCGACGCGGTGTCCGACGGCGTCCGCCGCGGCCGTGCCCTGCACCTGCGCTACTACACGCCGTCACGGGACGAGATCACCGAGCGCGTCGTCGACCCCATGCGGATGCTGCTCGTGGAGGGCCGCAACTACCTGGAGGCGTGGTGCCGCGTCGCGGACGGCGTGCGGCTGTTCCGGGTCGACCGGATCGACGCCGTCGACGTGCTGGACGAGCCCGCGGCCCCGCCGCCGCACGCCACCCCCACCGACACATCGGAGGGGTTGTTCCGCCCGGACCCGTCGCAGCGGACGGCCGTGCTGGTGCTCGAACCGGACGCCCGCTGGGTGGCCGAGTACTACCCGACCGACGGGCTGGTCGAGCTGCCGGAGGGCCGCGCCAGGGTGCTCATGCGCTACTCCGACACGCCGTGGATGGTGCGGCTGCTGCTCGGCCTCGGCGGTGAAGTGCACGTGGAGCAGCCACCCGACCTGGTGGCCGAGGTAGCCCGGCAGGCCGAGGCGGCGTTGCGCCGGGCGGATCACCTCCCGGCAACCTAGGCCAAGTACGGTGGTGCCGTGCCGTACTTGCCGATCCTGGCGCTGATCGCCTTCGGGGTGGTCGTGCTGGTCGTGATCGCTCATAAAGTCATCGGATCCTTGCGTCGCTTCCGCGCGGCAAGCAGTCTGGTGGGTGACAGGGTCGGCGACGGCGTCGGTCTGCTGAAGGCGCGGTACGCCGCGCTCGGGGTGGCCCTCGCCGAACGGCGTCCGGATCACGCCCGCGAGGGCAAGCCCCGCGTACCATCGGTGGACCGGGGGAGACAGGAGGACAACGGTGCCTAACCTCGGACCAACCGAGCTGATCATCATCGCCGTGGTGATCATCCTGCTGTTCGGCGCGAAGAAGCTGCCCGACATGGCGCGCTCCATCGGCCGTTCCGCGAAGATCCTCAAGGCCGAGACCAAGGGCCTGCGCAGCGAGGACGAGCCGCAGCAGACCACCCAGCAGGCCACCGCCGTGCCGCAGCAGCAGCTGCCGCCCGCGCAGCCGCAGGTCGTCCAGCAGCCCGTGGTCCAGCAGCCGGTCGCGCAGCCCGTGCAGCCCGTCGCGCAGCCGGTCCAGCCGCAGGTGGCCCCTCCCGTCGAGCAGTCCTCGCAGAACCTGCAGAACAACCCGAACGCCAACTAGAGCCGCGTCGACGAGAACCGAAGGACGGTCCGCACGGTGGGGGCAAGTCCGGTCCGGTGGTGGGCCCAGCGCCGGGAGCGCCGCAAGATCACGAGTCGCCGGGGCAACCCCGACGGCACCATGTCGTTGAAGGACCACCTCTACGACCTCCGGCACCGCCTGGGGTTGGCGCTGCTGTTCATCGCGCTCGGCGCGGTCTTCGGCTTCGCCTGGTGGAGCTGGAACATCTTCGGCCTGCCCAACCTCGGTGACATCGTCGTCGACCCGTACTGCGCCATCCCGGAGACCCAGCGGCTCACCCAGGCCGGGCAGGGCTGCCAGCTGCTGCAGACCAAGCCGTTCGAGGTCTTCATGATCCGGCTCAAGGTCGGCGCCGGCGCGGGCATGGCGCTGACCGCGCCGCTGTGGCTCTACCAGGTGTGGCGGTTCATCTCACCCGGCCTGTACGCCAAGGAGCGGCGCTTCGCCATCATCTTCGTGGCGTGCGCGTCGGTGCTGTTCGCGGCGGGCGCGACGCTCGCGTTCTACGTCGTGCCGCAGGGTCTGGCGGTGCTGGTGGGCTTCGGTGACGAGAAGTTCATCACCGCGCTGACCGCGGGGGAGTACGTCAGCTTCGTGCTGGCCCTGCTGCTGATCTTCGGCGTGAGCTTCGAGCTGCCGCTGATCGTGGTGATGCTCAACCAGGTCGGCGTGATCAGCTACGAGAAGTTGAACAAGTGGCGGCGCGGCATCGTGTTCGCCCTGTTCGTCTTCGCCGCCATCGCGACGCCGGGCACCGACCCGATCTCGATGGTGGCCCTGGCGGTGGCGCTCACGCTGCTGTTCGAGGTGGCCATCCAGCTCGCCCGGGTCCACGACCGGCGGCTGGAGCGGCGGCGCAAGGCCGAGGGCCTGGACGACCTGGACGACAACGAGGCCGCCCCGTTCGACTACACCCCTTCGGTCGAAGAAGCATCACCCGATCCGGTGCCGACGCCGGACCCCGGACCGTCACCTGACCCGGTGGCCGGGCCGGAGACCCCCGGACGCGTCCGCTACGACGACGTG
Organism: Actinosynnema sp. NPDC023658; assembly: GCF_040639995.1. NCBI lineage: Bacteria > Bacillati > Actinomycetota > Actinomycetes > Pseudonocardiales > Pseudonocardiaceae > Actinosynnema > Actinosynnema sp. NPDC023658. The sequence goes on from NZ_JBFAAX010000814.1 coordinate 2,330, forward strand.
ACCTGAGCGAGATCACCCGATCCGGTGAAGTCTTTGTAGGCTTCCCGACCATGTCGACGTCAACGCGGGCGGCCCTGCTGGTGTGCCCGACCTCGGGCAGGGGCAGGGCCGCGCGCATGGCGGGCACCGTCGCGGAACGGCTGCGCGGCGCGGTCGACCGGCTCGACCTGCACGTGGCCCCCACCGC
>NZ_JBFAAX010000815.1:0-2508 GCF_040639995.1 Actinosynnema sp. NPDC023658
GCCCGCGTCGAGCAGCGCGCGCGCCACCACCCGCCCCACCCCCGAACCCGCACCGGTCACCACGGACACCGGCCCCATCGCGCCCTCCTCGCCTCGGCCCTCCCCGGCCATCCAAGCCGACGCGGACCAGGTCGCACCACGTCGGACCCCTGTACGGTGTGGGCCGTGGTGGCGGACGTCGGCAGGACCCCCAGGGCGGAGCAGGTCGGAGCGACGCGGCAGCAGATCCTCACCACGGCGGAACGGCTGTTCGCGGAGCAGGGCCTGTACGCGGTGTCCAACCGCCAGATCAGCGCCGCCGCCGGGCAGGGGAACAACACGGCCGTCGGGTACCACTTCGGCACGAAGGCCGACCTGGTCCGGGCGATCATGCGCCGGCACACCACCCGCATCGAGTCGCTGCGGCAGGAAGCGGTCGCCGCCGTCGCCGGGTCGGAGGACGTGCGGGACTGGGTGGCCTGCCTGGTCCGGCCGGTGACCGCGTACCTGGCCTCGTCGGGCGGCCCGACCTGGTTCGCCCGGTTCAGCGCCCAGGTCATGACGGACCCGGCGTTCCGGTCGATCACGGCGGAGGAGGCGCTGGCCGAGGCCGCGTTGCGCGAGGTCGTGGACCGGCTGATCGGCCTCGGGCCCGACGTGCCCGCCGACGTGCGCGAGGACCGCGCCGCCATGGTCCGTCACCTGATCGTGCACGTCTGCGCCGAGCGCGAGCGCGCCCTGGCCGAAGGCGCCGCGACGCCGAGGTCCACCTGGGACGAGGCCGCGACCGGCCTGATCGACGCGATCACCGGGCTGTGGACGGCCCCGTGCACGACCGAGCCCGAACACCGCTGGTAACGGCCGTTCACCCCTGCGGTGTCAAACGGCAACTGATCCATCACGTTGCGTCGCGGCTCGGTGGCCGGCACTCTTAAGTCAGTTGACTGACTCATGAGGAGGTCGCGGTGGCGCTCGGAGACACCGACCACGTGCTGGACTACCCGATCCCCGGTCCGGCCGCGCTGGAGCCGCCCGCGGAGTGGGCCGAGCTCCGCCAGGGGTGTCCGGTCGCCCACGTGCGCCTGCCCAGCGGCGACCGGGCCTCGCTGCTGACCCGGTACGACGACGTCAAGCAGGTGTTGTCCGACCCCAGGTTCAGCCGGCGCCTCGACGCGCCGGGCGCCGCCCGGATCGCGGCGAACGAGTCCGGTGGCGTGTTCAACAGCGGCCTGTCGAGCGCCATGCGCGAGGAGAACCACCAGCAGTGGCGGCGCATGGTCGGCAAGTGGTTCACCGCCAAGCGGATGACCGCGCTGCGGCCGGGGATCGAGGCGATGGCCGAACGGCTGGTCGACGGGATGGTGGCGAGCGGTGCTCCCGCCGACCTGAAGGCGGCGCTGGGCTTCCCGCTGCCGGTGTGGGTCATCTGCGACATGCTCGGCGTGCCGGAGAGCGACCGCGACAAGTTCGCCTACTGGTCGAACACGCTGCTCAGCCTCACCCGCTACGCGCAGGCCGAGATCGACGCCGCGCAGGCCGAGTTCGCCGCCTACATGAGCGCCCACATCGCCGCGACCAGGCAGGACCCGGGTGACGACCTGATCAGCGAGCTGATCACCGCCGCCGCCGGCGCCGGGCACGTGATGCCCGACGAGGCGCTGCTGGCCACCTCGCAGGGTCTGCTGGTCGCCGGGCACGAGACCACCGCGAACATGATCGGCAAGATGGTCGGGATGCTGCTGGCCGACCGCACGCGGTGGGAGGCGCTGCTCGCGGACCCCTCCCTGGTGCGCACGGCGGTGGAGGAGGCGTTGCGCGCCGACGCCAACCCCGGTTTCGGCATCCCGCGCTACATCACCGAGGACGCCGAGGTCGGCGGCACGGTCATCCCGCGCGGCACGACGGTGGTCTGCAACCTCGCCGCCGCCAACCGCGACGAGGACGCGTTCGCCGGCGCCGACGGGATGGACCTGGCGCGCACCCCCAACACGCACCTGGCGTTCGGCGTGGGCGCGCACTCGTGCCTGGGGCAGTCGTTGGCCCGCACCGAGCTGCAAGCCGTGCTGGACGTGCTGCTGCGCCGCCTCCCGACGCTGGAGCTGGCCGTGCCCGCCGAGGAGCTGAACCGGGTCGAGGGCCTGGTCATCGGCGGGTTGCGGGAGCTGCCGGTCCGGTGGTGAGCACCGCGGACGCCCGGTCGTGACAACAGCGGAACCGAATGGAGTGCGACAGATGAAGGTCTCCGTGGACGAGGAGAAGTGCTGCGGGGCGGGCTCGTGCGTGCTGGCCGCGCCCGACGTGTTCGACCAGCGGGACGAGGACGGCGTCGTGGTGCTGCTCGACCCGGAACCGGCCGAGCACCTGCACGCCGCGGTCCGCGAGGCCGCCGACGTGTGCCCCGCCGCCGCGATCGTGCTGGGGGGCCGGGCGTGACCGCACCCTCCGACGTGCTCGTCGTCGGAGCCTCGGCCGCCGGGCTGGCCACCGCCGAGGCGTTGCGCCGCAGGGGTTTCACCGGTGGGTTGACCC
>NZ_JBFAAX010000816.1:0-2506 GCF_040639995.1 Actinosynnema sp. NPDC023658
GAGCACCGCGTTGTGTGCGGCGGCGTCCACCGCCGAGTGCAGGGCGTTGTCGGCGCGCACGAACTCGGCGTCGTCCGCCCCGCCCGCCGCCCGGCGTGCCTCCAGGGCGGCCTCGATCGCGACCACGTCGGCGTCGGTGCGCCGGACGGCGGCCAGCCGGACCGCCTCCACCTCGATCATCATGCGGACCTCGTAGACGTCCGCGATCGCTGAGCGCTTCAGCCGGGTCGACCAGTCCTCCGCGGCCTCGGTGGCGATGACGAACACGCCCGCGCCCTGCCTGGCCTGCACCAACCCGGCACCCGCCAGCGCGCGCAGCGCCTCCCGGACCGTGGAGCGGCCCACGCCGAGGGCGGTGGCCAGCGCGGTCTCGCCGGGCAGCTTGGTGCCGACACCCCACTCACCGCCGACGATCTGGGCGCGCAGCCGTTCGGCGGCCTGCTCCACGAGGGGAGCCGGTCGCAGGGCGTCGAGGGGCATCGGTGTCGACCTCTCAGGTTCTCTGCTTGTCTGAGGACTCGGGTTGTGGTTACTGTACCGGTCGTGCGGATGATCACCCTCCTCCTCGGGTGCCGCTGCGGGGTCTGACCGGACCGGCCCCTCGCAGCGGGGTTCGAGGCTGCGCCGGTCACCTCGACGGTCGACGGAGAGCAAGACGATGCCCGCAGCCTTCCCCACGGTCCGCACCCCTTCCGGAGCGGTTCCGGCCGACGCGCCCGCGTGGAACCCGCAACGCCCGAGCTCCATGCCGAGCCACCGCTACCGGCCCGCGCACGAGCGCGTGCCGCTGCCGCTGACCGACCGCACCTGGCCGTCCCGGCGCATCGAGCGCGCACCCCTGTGGGTGCCGGTCGACCTGCGCGACGGCAACCAGGCGTTGGCCGAGCCCATGGACACCGCCCGCAAGCGCCGCATGTTCGACCTCCAGGTGGCCATGGGCTACAAGGAGATCGAGGTCGGCTACCCGTCGGCCAGCCAGACCGACTTCGACTTCGTGCGGCACCTCGCGGAGCGCGACGACCTGCCCGACGACGTCACCGTGTCGGTGTTCACCGCCGCCCGCGCGGACCTCGTCGACCGGACCGTCGAGTCCATCCGGGGCCTGCCGCGCGCACTCGTGCACCTCTACACCGCCACCGCGCCGGTCTGGCGCGACGTCGTCCTCGGCCGGTCCCGCGCCGAGGTGCACCGACTCGTCCTGGACGCGGCCGAGCACCTGCTGCGGCGCGTCGGGGACCGTCCCGGGGTGCGGTTCGAGTTCTCCCCGGAGGTCTTCAACCTGACCGAGCCGGACTACGTGCTGGAGGTGTGCGACAGCGTCACGGAGCTGTGGGACGCGAGCCCCGACCGTCCCGTGGTGCACAACCTGCCCGCCACCGTGGAGATCGCGACGCCGAACGTGTACGCGGACCAGATCGAGCACATGGACCGGCACCTGGCCCGCCGTGACTCGGTGATCCTCTCCGTGCACCCGCACAACGACCGCGGGACCGGCGTGGCGTGCGCCGAACTCGCCGTGCTGGCTGGCGCTCAGCGGGTGGAGGGCTGCCTGTTCGGCAACGGCGAGCGCACCGGCAACGTCGACCTGGTCACCCTGGCGCTGAACCTGCACTCGCAGGGCGTGGACCCGATGGTGGACTTCTCCGACGTCGACACCGTCCGCGAGGTCGTCGAGCACTGCAACCGACTGCCCGTGCACCCGCGCCACCCCTACGTCGGGGACCTCGTGCACACCGCGTTCTCCGGCACCCACCAGGACGCCATCGCGAAGGGCTTGGCGCGGCACGCCAAGAAGGCCGCCGAACTGGGCGTCCCGCCCGAGGCGGCACCGTGGGAGGTGCCGTACCTGCCGATCGACCCCGGCGACATCGGCCGCACCTACGAGGAGGTCATCCGGATCAACTCGCAGTCCGGGAAGGGCGGCATCGCGCACCTGCTGCGCACCCACCACGGGCTCGACCTGCCGCAGGCCCTGCGGCCGGACTTCTCCGGCGCGGTCCAGCGGGTCACCGACGCCACCGGGAGCGAGCTGACGCACGAGGAGCTGTGGGAGCTGTTCCGGACCACCTACGTCGACCCCGGTGCGGAGGGCTGGGTCACCGCGGACTCCTGGTCGACGGCGGAGACCTCGCCGGGTGTGCACCGCTTCACCTGCCGGCTGCGCGTCGACGGGGTCGAGCGCTCCTGCGAGGGCACCGGCAACGGGCCGCTGTCGGCGCTGGCGGACGTCCTGCGCGGGATCGGCGTGGTGGTGGACGTCCTGGACTACAGCGAGCACTCCACGACCACCGGTCCGGGCAGCCACGCCGCCGCGTACGCGCGGTGCGAGGTGGACGGTGAGCTGTCGTGGGGCTGCGGGTGGGACACGTCGGTGCTCACCGCGTCGGTCAACGCCGTGCTCGCCGCGGTCAACCGGGCCAAGGGCGTCGAGTCGTGACGGGGCCGCTGCGGACGGCCGGTGCGGGCACCCGCTGACGAACCCGGCCGCGGCCTGCGTGAGGCAGGC
>NZ_JBFAAX010000817.1:0-2503 GCF_040639995.1 Actinosynnema sp. NPDC023658
GCGGGCGCGACGGGGTCCGACGGCGAGTCCACGCTCGAACTGCTGCGCCGCCTGGCCGCGCAGCGCGTGGAGCTGCCGCTGGAGGCCATCACGGCCAGCACGCACCCGCTGGACGACCTGCACCTGAGCTCCATCACGGTCGGCCAGCTGGTCAACGAGGTCACCCGCACCCTGGGCCGCCCGGCCCTGGAGGGCACGACCAACTTCGCCACCGTGCGGATGGGCGAGCTGGCCGACCTGATCGACTCGCTGGCCGACACGGCGCACGCCGACGAGCGCGACAGCGGCGAGGTGCCGGGCGTCGCGCCGTGGGTGCGGCCGTTCCTGGTGGAGCACGTCGAGCGCGAGCTCGTGGCGGCGACGCCGGGCCCGGTGGGGGAGTGGACCGTCTACGCCCCCGAAGGGCACCCGCTGGCCGAGCTGCTGAAGGCCGGCCTGCCCGGCGACGGCGTGCTCCTGCTGCTGCCGCCGGAGGGCGGTGAAGAGCACGTCGGCCTGTTCCTGGAGGCGGCGCGCGACGTGCTGGCGTCCGGCCGCAGGCTGGCGGTCGTGCAGCACCGGCTCGGCGCGTCGGGCCTGGCCCGCACGCTGCACCTGGAGGCGCCGCACATCCCCGTGACGCTGGTCGACCTCGCGCCCGAGCAGGCGAGCCCGGACACCGATGTGGTGGCGCGGGTCGCCGCCGAGGTCGCGGCCACCAACGGCTTCTCCCAGGTCCGGTACGACGCCGACGGCGTCCGCACCGTGCCGGTGCTGCGGGCGGTGGCGGGCCAGGCAGAGGGAACGCCCCTGGACTCCGGCGACGTGCTGCTGGTGACCGGTGGCGGCAAGGGCATCACGGCCGAGTGCGCCATCGCGATGGCCACCGACTCGGGCGCGTCCCTGGCGCTGATCGGTCGGGCCGACCCGACCGCGGACCCGGAGCTGGCGGCCAACCTGGCCCGCATGACCGCGGCGGGCATCAAGCACCGCTACGAGCGGGCCGACGTGACCTCCGCCGAGCAGATCGCCGTCGCGGTGGCCAAGTTCCGCGCGGAGCTCGGTGAGGTGACCGCCGTGCTGCACGGCGCGGGCCGCAACGAGCCCAAGGCGTTGACCGGTCTGTCCGAAGAGGACTTCCGGGCCACGCTGGCGCCGAAGATCTCCGGCCTGAACGCGGTGCTGGACGCCGTGGACGCCGACCGGATCAAGCTGCTGGTCACGTTCGGCAGCATCATCGGCCGGGCGGGTCTGCGCGGCGAGGCGCACTACTCCACGGCGAACGACTGGATGTCGGAGCTGACCGTCGACTTCGGCGTGAAGCACCCGCAGGCGCGGGTCCTGGCGCTGGAGTGGTCGGTCTGGTCCGGCGCGGGCATGGGCGAGCGGCTGGGCGTGGTCGAGGCGCTGATGCGCGACGGCATCACGCCGATCTCCACCGACGCGGGCATCGCGGTGCTCCGCGAGGTCCTGGCCGACCCGACCGTGGGCCCCGTGCTCGTGGTCTCCGGTCGCGCCGCGGGCCTGCCCACGTTGGAGATGGCGCGCACCGAACTGCCGCTGGCCCGGTTCCTGGACCGCGTGCTGGTCCACTACCCGGCGGTCGAGCTGGTCACCGAGGCCGACCTGTCCGACCCCAGCGACCCGTACCTGGGCGACCACCTGCTCGAAGGCGACCTGCTGTTCCCGGCCGTCATCGGCATGGAGGCGATGACCCAGGTGGCCAGTGCCCTCACCGGGCACGACTCGCCGCCGGTGCTGGAGGACGTGGAGTTCCTGCGGCCGGTGGTCGTGCGGCCGGGCGGGTCGTTGACGGTGCGGATCGCGGCACTCGCCCGCGACGGCGGCACCGTGGACGTGGCGATCCGCGCCGAGGACACCGGGTTCTCCGCCGACCACTTCCGGGCCCGACTGCGGTTCCCGCGGCCGGAGATCCCCGGCGAGGCGGTCGACGGCGCACCCGTGCTGCCGCTCGTGCCGGTCGACCCGGTCACCGAGCTGTACGGCAGCGTCCTGTTCCAGGGCAAGCGGTTCCAGCGGTTGCAGGGCTACCGGCGGGCGAGCGCCCGGCACGCGGTGGCCGAGGTCGCCACGGCCTCCGTGGCCACCTGGTTCGCCCCGTACCTGCCGCAGGACCGGCTGCTGGCCGACCCCGGCACCCGCGACGTGATGATGCACGCGATCCAGTGCTGCGTCCCGGACGCCACGCTGCTGCCGCAGAGCGTGGAGCGGCTGTACCTGGCCGCGCAGGTCGACCAGCTGGCGCAGTACGTGGTGATGGACGCCCGCGAGCGGTCGCAGGACGGTGACAGCTACACCTACGACATCGACGTGCGCGACCCCGACGGTCGGCTCGTCGAGCGGTGGGAGGGCCTGGTCCTGCGGGCCGTGCGCAAGCGCGACGGCGCGGGCCCGTGGACGCCGACCATGCTCGGCTCGTACCTGGAGCGCTCGCTGGAGCGGGTCCTGGGCGGCAGCCGCGCGGTCGTCGTCGAGCCCGACCCGACCGACGCCACCCCGGAGC
>NZ_JBFAAX010000818.1:0-2501 GCF_040639995.1 Actinosynnema sp. NPDC023658
TCCGCTGACCCGCCGCACGCGATCGGGCCCGCTCCCCCGGGGCGGGCCCGATCCGTGTTCACGCCGACACCGGGAGCGCACGCGAGGACGTGTCCGCGCGCCGACAGCGCTTCACGGCCGGGTGGCGGCGGACAGGACGGTGTCCACGACCCGATCCGCGTACTCGTCGGTCAGTTCCTCGTGACCGAACAGCAGGTGGTACCACATGGGTCCGTGGACGAGGTCGATCAGGAAGTCGTTGTCCTCGACCGTCACCTCGGGCCGGAGCACCACGAGCGCCGGGTGTTCGAACCCGAAGCGGTCGAACGCGCGTCGTCCTCGGGCGGTCACGGCCTGGTTCGCGGGTGGAGGCGGGCGCGCGGCAGCGGTCGGACCTCGGCTCCGGCGACGACGGTCGTGGTGATCCGGCCGATGCCCTCCGCGGTCAGGGTGACGGTGTCGCCGGGGCGCAGCGGGTGCTGCTCGGCTCCCCTGCCCCACAGTTCGGCCAGGCAGCCGCCGTTGCCGCAGGTACCGGAACCGAGCACGTCCCCGGGCCGCACGACGGTGCCGCGGGAGGCGTAGGCGACCATCTCCTCGAACGTCCAGCTCATGTTGGACAGCAGGTCGGAGCCGACGACGCGGCCGTTGACCTCGGCGGTCAGCGCCAGGCCCAGCAGGCCGTCCGCACGGTACGGCTCCAGCTCGTCGGGCGTGACCAGCCAGGGGCCGAGGGTGGTGGCGGTGTCCTTGCCCTTGCACGGCCCGAGGCCGACCGCCATCTCTGCGCTCTGGAGGTCGCGCGCCGACCAGTCGTTGAAGATCGTGTAGCCGGCGATGTGGTCGCGCGCCTGCTCCGGGGTGAGGTCGCGGCCCTCACGTCCGACGACGGCGGCGACCTCCAGTTCGAAGTCCAGCACCGCCGAGCCGGGCGGCACGGGCACGTCGTCGTGCGGCCCGATGACCGCGTAGGGGTTGCCGAAGTAGAACGTCGGTGCGGCGTACCACTGCTCGGGCACGCCGGCGCCCGCGCGCATGCCCTCGACGTGCTCCTCGAAGGTCACGAAGTCGCGCACGGTCGGCGGTCGGAGCGGCGCCAGCAGGCGCACCCCCGAGACGTGCGGACCGGGCGGGCCGGCCAGGGCGTCGGCCCCGGCGGCGGGCAGGTCGTCGAGGACGTCGACCAGCGACCGGGCATCGACCGGGTGCAGCAGGTCGTCGTCGTCCAGCACGCCGACCTGCTGCCGTCCGTCGTGGTGGTAGGTGGCGAACCGCACGTCACACCGGCGGGGCGACGAAGCAGCCGCGGTCGGGGTCGTTGAACGACTCCTTGGCCACCAGCTCGTTCATCGGGTTGGCGGTGCCCCACTGGTCCGCGACCTCGGGCCGGGAGAGGTCGTAGACCTGCGGGTGCCAGGTGTCCTCGTCCAGCAGCTCCAGCTCGGTGGTGTACTCGACGGTGTTGCCGTGCGGGTCGAGGAAGTACGAGAACGTGTTGTCCCCCGCCAGGTGTCGGCCCGGTCCCCAGATCTTGCGCACGCCCGCGCGCAGCAGCCTGCCGGTGCCGCGCATGTACTCGTCCACGCCGCGCAGCTCGAAGGAGATGTGGTGCAGCGCCGTGTGCGGCCCCTTGGCCAGGGCGAGGCTGTGGTGCTGCGGGTTGATGCGCATGAAGTGCATGATCTCGCCCAGGTGCCGTGAGCCGAGGGTGTCGGACAGGGCGAAGGACAGGTGCTGCTCGTACCACGCGCGGGTGCGGTTGAGGTCGGGCGAGTTGAGCACCACGTGCGAGAGCCGGACCGGGATGGACTCCTTCTCCTCGACGCGGCGGTGCTGCCGGGTGGCCACGTCTGCGGAGACCTCGACGATGCGGCCGTCGACGTCGAAGAACCGGAAGCCGTAGCCGCCGCCGAGCGTGCCCAGCCGGTCCGGGGTGCTGATGAGCGTGACGTCGGCGGCGATGAGCCGCTCCGCGAGCGCGTCCACGTCGGCGGGGGTGGCCGCGCCGAACGCGACGAGGTCCAGGCGCTTCTCCTCGGCCTTGCGCAGCCGCACCACGTACTGCTCGGGCGAGCCCTCGGCGGCCAGGAAGCTCAGGCCCGAGTCGTTCGCGACCTCGGTCAGGCCCCACACGCCGGCGTAGAACTCCCGCTGCTTGTCGTAGTCGGGCACGGCGAGGTCGACGTGCCGCAGGTGGGTGAGCAATCGCCTGGTCACCGGGTCTCCTCCAGGTTGAGCAGGGCGGCGGCGTTGCCGCCGCGGACGGCGTGGAAGTCGGGTTCGGGCAGGGCGGCGGCGCGCAGGGCGGCCACCGGGTCGTCGGCGCCCATGTCGAACGGGAAGTCGGAGCCGAGCAGCACGCGGTCCGGTCCGGCGACGCGGACCAGCTCGCGCAGCACCGCGGGGTCGTGGACCAGCGAGTCGAACCACATCCGCTCGACGTAGTGGCTCGGCGGGTGGGCGCAGCCCTTCGCGTCGGGTCGCACGCGCCAGGCGTGGTCGGCGCGGCCGAGGTGGGTGGG
>NZ_JBFAAX010000819.1:0-2500 GCF_040639995.1 Actinosynnema sp. NPDC023658
CCCGCAGCCGACCAGAGCCGTTGGCCGAGCTCGGCCAGGGAGTCGCTGAGCACGTCCTCGTCGTCACCCAGCCGGGCGAGGATCTGCTCGGTCAGGCTGCGCACCTCGTCCACCCGTCGATCGAAGCATGTCCGGGCCGGACCCGCCGCGCTCATCGGTCGTGCGAGCCGACGCCGTCCAGCGCCGCCCACACCGCCCGGCTCGCGCGAGTTCCGCTGGGAGCGAAGCCCCGTCCCGCGGGTGCCGCGCCGATGTCAGGATGACCGCATGGCGGACATCCTGAGCTTCGACCGGAACCGCACCCCCTCGGCGGGCCGCGAGCCCGAGCCGTTGTGGCGCGAGGTGCTCGGGCGCAGCCTGCGCGCCGCGAGGGAGGAGCGGGGTGGCCGCCTCGTCGACGTCGCGGAGCGGGCAGGCATCTCGCCGCAGTACCTGTCCGAGATCGAACGCGGGCGCAAGGAGCCGTCGAGCGAGATGATCGCCGCCGTCACCGGCGCGCTCGGCGTCGACCTGGCCGACCTGCTCGGCGGCATCGCCCACGACGTCCGGCGGCTCCGCGGCACGCGTCCCGCGGTCGGTCGTCGCCCCGCGGGACCCGTGCTCATGGCCGCCTGAGCGGACGTTCCCGGATCAGGGCCGGTGGTCGATGACGTGGTCGGCCAGCCCGTAGCCGACCGCGCCCGCCGCGTCGAACACGCGGTCCCGGTCGGTGTCGTGCCGCAGCTCCTCCACGTCGTGACCGGTGTGGACGGACAGGATCTCCTCCAGCTGCGTGCGCACCCGCACCACCTCGTCGGCCTGGAGGATGAGGTCGGGGATCGTGCCCCGGCCCTGCGCGGCCGGCTGGTGCAGCACCACCCTGGTGTGGGGCAGCACGTAGCGACGCCCGGCCTCGCCCGCCGCCAGCAGCACCGCACCGGCCGCGACCGCCTGGCCGACGCACGTCGTGGCGACGGGCGCCTTGATGTAGCGCATGGTGTCGTAGAGCGCGAGCATCGCGGACGGGTCGCCGCCCTCGGAGTTGATGTACAGGTTGATCTCCTGCTCCGGGCTGCTCGACTCCAGGTACAGCAGCTGGGCGATCAGCGCGTTCGCCACCCCGGAGTCGATGGCCGTGCCGAGGTAGACGATCCGCTCCGACAGCAGGTGCGAGTAGACGTCCATGATCCGCTCGCCGCCCGCGCCCCGGGTGATGACGTTGGGGATGGTGTAGGTGCTCACGCGCGGACCCCCTTGGCGGAGCCGAGCCCCAGCTCGTGATTGCGCACCGGCAGCACCTGACCGAGGTCGTCGACCACGTGGTCGATGAAGCCGTACTCCCGCGCCTGCTCGGAGGTGAACCAGCGGTCGTGCAGCGAGTCGGCGAAGATCCGGTCCACCGGCTGGCCGGTGTCCTCCGCGACGAGCCGGATCACCGTGTCCCGGGTGTACCTCAGGTCGTCCGCCTGCACCTCCACCTCGACCGCCGAGCCGCCGATGCCCGACGAGCCCTGGTGCATCAGGATGCGGGCGTGCGGCAGGGCGTAGCGCTTGCCCGGCGTGCCCGCGGACAGCAGGAACTGACCGGCGCTGCACGCCAGCCCCAGCGCGAGGGTCGCCACGTCGCACGGCACCAGCCGCATCACGTCGCGGATGGCCAGCATCGCGGGCACCGAGCCGCCCGGCGAGTGGATCCACAGCGCGATGTCCTTCCTCGGGTCCTCGCCCGCCAGGGACAGCAGCTGGGTGGCCAGCACCGTCCCGTTGTCGTCGTCGAGCACGCCGTCGAGCACCAGGACCCGCTGGCTGAAGAACCGCTCCCGGAGCCGGTGGTCGAACAGCGGCCGCTTCTCGTTGTCCGTCATGCCCCGACCATGCCGCCGACCCGACGCCCTCCGCCGGTCCTCCTGCTGTGGGCGGATCCGCTCACAGCGTGATGACGACCTTGGCGCGCGCGTGCTCGGTCTCGACGTACCGGATGGCGTCGGGCACCCGGTCGAGCGGGTAGGTCCGGTCGACGACCGGCACCAGCTCGCCCGCCTCCGCGAGGTCCCGCAGCGTCGCGAGGTTCCGCGCGCTCGGCTTCGCCTCCAGGACGAGCACCCGGTGCCGGCGGGCCAGCCGACCGGCCAGCGACCCGCGGACGATCAGGCCCATCGGCCCGAGCAGGCTCCCGCCGGTGGACACCCCGCCGCCGGAGAGGACCAGGGTGCCGCCGGTCCTGAGCGCGCGCCGGAGCCCGGACAACGGGTGGTTGCCCACCAGGTCGAGCACGACGTCGTAGCGGCCCTCGTCGCGGGTGAAGTCGTCCCGGGTGTAGTCGATGACGTGGTGCGCGCCGAGCGAGGACACCAGGTCCACGTTCCGGGGACCGCACACGGCGGTCACGTCCGCGCCGAGCCACCTGCCGAGCTGCACGGCGAACGTGCCGACCCCGCCGGACGCGCCGTTGACCAGGACCCGCTGCCCGGCCGCCACCCGCCCGAGGTCGCGCAGGCCCACGAGCGCGGTGTTCGCCGCC
>NZ_JBFAAX010000820.1:0-2498 GCF_040639995.1 Actinosynnema sp. NPDC023658
CCGGTTCAGGATGTTCACGTAGGTCGAGTCGCCGAGCTTGCTCGCGGCCACGGCCGTGCCGAAGTAGCGGCCGCTCTGCTGGGCCGCCGCGGCGAGCGTGGAGGCGGCACCGCTGGCGGGCGACGCCGTGAGGACCACCGCGCCCGCAGCCGCGGCTACCAGTGTCGACACGAGTGCGACTCGTGAGACTGACTTCGCTGTCAGCGTCATGTTTGGCGCTTTCTGAGGAGCACCCGCGCGGTCGCGGGTGGGAGGTGGGTTGAGTTGGGTGGAAGCGGTCGGAGATCCGCTCGGTGCTGGTGGTCGAGGTCCCTCGGCCATCCCCGTTCGCTCCGAAACGTTAAGAAGTATTAGTCGAAACAGTTTGGGCAATCAAGGCTCAACCCACCTCGGCCCACGGGCGCGTTTGCCAGCATGAACGTCGGTGAGGTGATCACTGTGGATCTTGGAGTCGCACCAAAAACGCAGCTCAAGGGCGTGGTTAACCGGTTCTGTCCGATGCCGATCTTCGAGTGGCAGATACCGACGAACCGGTCGAAAATTTCGAGAATATTCGAAACTACTTTCGCAAATTTCGACTGTCAGCGCGCATCGATTCAGATCGTTGCCGAGGCGAACGGCCCTGCGCTCGGCGTCCGATCGCCGCAGCGTCCGATCCGGTCCGCAAAAGCCGGAGTGGCGGCCCCGGCGAGCCCGACAGGGCCGCGCTGGGACCGCCACCCGGGACGGTGCACCCGTGAGGGTCAGGGAGTGGTCAGGTCGAACTTCCGCACGGTGACTGAGCCGCCCAGTGACTGGGTGGCGTAGTTGAAGATGCCGAAGCGGTAGCCCATGAAGAACTGCCACGTGTTGTTGAGCGTGAGGTTCGAGCCCAGCGGGGTGAAGTTCACGCCGTCCGTGCTGTAGGAGAAGCGCGCGACGCGGTTCGACCCGGGTTGGATGTCGGCGTTGGCCCTCAGCCAGATCCGGCCGCCGCTGACCGCGGCGCTCGCGACCTCGGTGCCGGTGCTGGTGGTGCGCCAACTCCCGTCCATGGCCAGGCCGTTGGTCATGACCACGCGGGTCTGGCCGTTGTCCCGTCTCACGCCGATCCACGCCGAGGACTGGCGAAGCATCGCGAGACCGGTCCGGTCGCCGTCACGCATCGTGCTGTAGTCGATTTCGACGGTGCCGGTGGACGTCGGTCCCTGGATGCGGTGGGTGAGGGTGTTGCGGGCGGCGTAGAGGTCGTTGGTGACCGTGGCCGTCTGCAACGTCAGCCCGTTGTTGACCGAGTACTTCGAGGTGTCCGGGTCGTGGTTCCACTCCCACTGCGGCCCCAGCGTGGTGCCGCTGAAGGTGTCGGCGCCGGTCAGGGGCTTCACCGGTCGGGTCGGCAGCGGCGACGGGTAGTTCACGCCCCACCGGCCGTTGACCGTCTGCAGCGTCGGCCAGCCGTCGGAGGTCCAGGTGATCGGGGCCAGCGCCGGGACGCGACCACCGGGGTAGGCGTCGACGAACGACATGTAGTACCAGTTGCCGTTCTGGGTCTGCACCAGGCCGCCCTGGTGCGGCACGCCGCCGCCGGAGATCGGGCCCGGCAGGTCCAGCAGCACCTGCCGCATCGTGTACGGGCCGAACGGGCTGCTCGACTTCAGCACGTACTGGCCGTTCGCCGGCCGGGTCAGCCAGATGTAGTAGCTGCCGTTGCGCTTGTAGAACCGCGAGCCCTCCAGCGTGCCGACGTTCGACGGCGTCTGGAACACCTGCTGCGAGCGGACCTGGGTGCGCCCGTCGGCGGAGAGCTGGGCGACGCTGATGGTCGAGTTGCCGTACGCGACGTACATCGTGTCGTTGTCGTCGATCAGCATGCCCGCGTCGTAGTAGCAGTTGTCGATCTGGGCGTGCCGGTTCCACGGACCTTCGACGTTGGTCGCGGTGTAGATGTAGGTGTCGTTGAAGTCGATGCAGCCGGCCCAGTAGTACGTGCCGTTGCTCGGCCGGTACTGCAGGGTCGACGCCCAGATGCCGTTGACGTAGGCCCGCTGCCCGTTGGTCAGGTCGTACTTGCTGCCGAAGTCCAACGACGGCACCGAGTGACCGGCGAACTCCCAGTTGACCAGGTCGTACGAGCGCAGGATCGGCGCACCGGGGGAGTAGTGCATGGTCGACGCGGTCATGTAGTAGACCTCGCCCACCCGGATGACCTCCACGTCGGCGAAGTCCTGCCACACCACCGGGTTGGTGTACTGACCGGACGGCTGCTGCGACGTCGTCGTGGTGGTCGTGGTCGTGGTGGTGGTGCCGCCACCGAGCCGGACGAGCTGCCACTGCTGGTTGGTGCCGCCCCAGTCGTTGTACTGGACGATGTTGCCGCCGTCGGCGGTGGACGCGCCCTGGACCTCGACGGCCTTGTTGCTGTTGCGGTTGATCAGGCGCACGTAGCCGCCATCGGAGTCCGCGAGCCGGAACTGCTGGTTGGTGCCGTTGCCGTCGGCCCATTGCACGATGTTGGCGCC
>NZ_JBFAAX010000821.1:0-2495 GCF_040639995.1 Actinosynnema sp. NPDC023658
CCACCGCGACCCGAGCGGCCTGACCGTGCTCCAGGTCGCGGCCGGCCTCGGGCGCGCGAGCACGGTGGCCGCCCTGCTGGCGGGCGGCGCGGACGTGCACGGCGTCGACAGCCGCGCCGGGTGCACGGCGCTGCACAAGGCCGTGCAGGGCGGCGACCTGGCCACCGTGCAGACCCTGGTCGAGGCGGGCGCGTTCGTCGACGCGGTCGCGCCGACCACCGGCCACACCCCGCTCATGGACGCCCTCTGGTACAAGTGGCCGGAGGTCGTCGGCTACCTGCTCGACCAGGGCGCGGGCGTGAACCTGTCGACGCACTACGGCTTCTCCATGAAGGAGCACTTCGAGTTCGAGCTGAACGTCAACTCGCTCGGCAAGGAGAAGCTGCTGGCGGCCGAGAAGCTGCTGCGCCGCCGGGAGGACGAGGACGAGCGCCGCATCGCCGAGCAGCGGCTGATGGCGGCGACCGCCGCCGGTGACGCGCGGGAGGTCGCGCGGCTGCTGGCCGACGGCGCCCAGGTCGACGCCCGCTTCCCGGTCCGCAACGGGTTCAACGACCTGCACACGCCGCTGCTGGTCGCCACCCGCGACGGCCACCTGGAGATCGTCCGCGAGCTGCTGCGCGCGGGCGCGGACGTCAACGCCACCGAGCCGACGTTCGGCGCGTGCCCGCTGCACAAGGCCGTCTACAACGGACACGCCGACATCACCGCCCTGCTGGTGGCCGCGCCCGGCGTCGACCTCGACTTCCAGGGCGCGACCAACGGCTACACCCCGCTGCACGACGCCCTGTGGCACGGCTACGACGAGTGCGCCCGCATCCTGCTGGACGCCGGCGCCCGGGTCGACCTGGTCGGCCACGACGGCAAGACGCCCCTGGACGTGGCCGTCGACGTGTTCGACGCCGACCACCCCGTGATCGAGCGGCTGCGCGCGCAGGCCGCCTGACCCCTCTGGGAGCACACCCGATGTTGTTCTACGTGCAGATGAAGTGGAACCACGAGGGCCGCATCACGCTCGACGAGCTGTGGGAGATCGAGCAGGAGGAGGCCGAGCACGCCAAGGAGACCCTGGACTCGGGCTTCGCCGTCGGCCTGTGGAAGGTCGCCGCGCAGAAGCGGGTCATCGGCATCATCGACGCCCCGAGCGCGGAGGAGCTGGACCGCACCGCGCTGGGCCGGTTGCCGATGCGCGAGTACCTGGAGTTCGAAGAGGTGTGGCCGCTGCGCGACTACCTGGGCTTCGCCGAGGACGTCCTCAAGCGCTACCAGGTCTGACCCACCACCCCCAGGAGGAGGACACCGTGATCCACCAGCTCATCTTCGCCTCGCCCAAGCCGGGCATGACCGAGGAGGAGTTCCAGCGGTACTGGCTCGACGTGCACGCCGTGCGGTACGCGAGCAAGATCCCGCAGATCCGCAAGTACAAGATCGACACCCGGATCCCGTCCGGGGACGGCGACGCCGAGCCGATGTGGAGCGGCATCGCGGAGATCTGGCTGCGGCCCGAGGAGCAGGTCGAGTCGTTGCAGACGCCCGAGTTCCTGGAGGGCGCGCGCCTGGACGAGCCGAAGTGGGCCGCGTTCTGGAAGACCCTGGTGCTCGACACGAACGCCCACGTGGTCGTGGAGCCGCCGCGGGCCGAGGGCGTGAAGCTCGTGCGCCTGGTGAAGCGGCGGGAGGGCCTGTCGCTGGACTCCTTCCGCGAGCTGAGCCTGGGCAAGCACGCCGACCTCGTCGCCGAGGTGCCCGGACTGCGGGGCTACCTGCAGGGCCACACCGTCGACGGCGCGTACGGCATCGGTGAGGCGACCCTGGACGCCGCCTACCAGCTGTGGTTCGACGACGTGGACGCGCTCACCGCGGCCCTGGCGTCGCCGCAGTTCCAGCGGGCGGAGGACGAGCTGCGCTCGTTCGTCCAGGACCGCTACCTGCACGAGATGGTCGTCGCGGAGCACTGGGTGATCGGCCCGGACGCCAGGTAGGGCGAGCCGGGTCCGTGCGGGGTCGAGGAGGGGACCAGTGACGCAGAGGATCGCGATCGAGGACGTCCGCCCGGCGGTCTCGGGCGGTCTGCGACCGGTGAAGGCGGTCGTGGCCGAGCACGTGCCGGTGCGGGCGACGGTGTGGCGGGAGGGCCACGCGGCGGTGGCCGCCGAGGTGGTCTGGTCGGGGCCGGGCGACCGGGCGCCCCGCCGCACGCGGATGGCGCCGGGCCCGGACCACCGCTGGGAGGCGGTCGTCGTGCCGGACCGACCGGGCGAGTGGGTGTTCCGCGTCGAGGCGTGGAGCGACCCCTGGGCCACGTGGAGGCACGCGGTGACGGTCAACCTGGCGGCCGGGCGGTCCACCGCGGAACTGGACCCCGACCTCGAAGAGGGCGCGCGGCTGCTCGAACGGGCGTGCACGTCGACCGGGGCGATCGAGCCGAGGGCCTGGTTCTGCTGGAAGAAGCCCGGCAGGTTCCTGGTGGGCAGCACCTGCGCCGGTGCGGGCGG
>NZ_JBFAAX010000822.1:0-2494 GCF_040639995.1 Actinosynnema sp. NPDC023658
CGCGCCGGCGCTCCAGGTCCTCTACGACTGGGGACGGCGGCGGGCCGAGCGGGACGGGGTCGTTGTCGAGCCCACGGCGTGAGCATGTGTTAACAAAGGACATGGTGATCGAAGCGTTGCGGGACCTGCTCGACGGCCGCTGGGCGTCGCTGCGCCGCGGTTCGGTGGAACTGCTGGGGCAGCTGAAGCCCCCGGGCGAGCTGGAGCGCGAGGAGTACCGGGCCTGGGTGCTGGAGCAGATGCACGCGCTGGCGGCGGGCGGGCACCCGCTGATCGGGTTCCCGACCGAGCACGGCGGCCGGGACGACGTGGGCGGCTCGGTGGTGGCGTTCGAGGTGCTGGGGTTCGGGGACCTGTCGCTGATGGTCAAGGCGGGCGTGCAGTGGGGCCTGTTCGGCGGCGCGGTGCAGGCGCTGGGCACGGCCCGGCACCACGACCGGTACCTGCGCGCGATCATGGACCTGGAGCTGCCGGGGTGCTTCGCGATGACCGAGACCGGTCACGGGTCGGACGTGCAGCACCTGCGCACCACGGCGACCTACGACCCGGACACCGAGGAGTTCGTCGTGCACACGCCGGACCCGTCGGCGCGCAAGGACTACATCGGCAACGCGGCCCGCGACGGGCGGATGGCCGTGGTGTTCGCGCAGCTCGTCACCGGCGGCGAGGGGCGCGGCGTGCACGCGGTGCTCGTGCCGATCCGGGACTCCTCCGGTGCGCCGATGCCGGGCGTGCGGATCGAGGACTGCGGGCCGAAGGCGGGCCTGAACGGCGTGGACAACGGGCGGCTGTGGTTCGAGCGCGTGCGCGTGCCCCGGGAGAACCTGCTCAACCGGTACGGCGACGTCGCGCCGGACGGCACGTACTCCAGCCCGGTCGAGGGCGAGGGCCGCCGGTTCTTCACCATGCTCGGCACGCTGGTGCGCGGGCGGATCAGCGTGGCGGGCGGCGCGGGCAGCGCCACCAAGAAGGCGCTCGCGCTGGCCGTCCGGTACGGCGACGCGCGGCGGCAGTTCACCCGGCCCGACACCGGCGACGAGGTCGTGGTGCTCGACTACCTGGCGCACCAGCGGCGGCTGCTGCCGGCGCTGGCCACGTCCTACGCGTTGCACTTCGCGCAGGAGGAGCTGGTGTCCGCGCTGCACGACGTGGCCGACGACCGGCAGCAGCGGGAGCTGGAGTCGCGGGCGGCCGGGCTGAAGGCGGTGGCCACCTGGCACGCCACGCACACCATCCAGACGTGCCGGGAGGCGTGCGGCGGCGCCGGGTACCTGTCGGAGAACCTGATCGCCGGGCTCAAGGCGGACACCGACGTGTTCACCACGTTCGAGGGCGACAACACGGTGCTGCTCCAGCTGGTCGCGAAGGGCCTGCTGACCAGCTACCGCGACCACGTGGGCGACCTCGACCCGTGGGGCATGGCGCGGTTCGTGGCCGACCAGGCGGTGAACGTGGTCATCGAGCGGACCGCGGCGCGGGCGATCATCGACCGGCTGGTGTCGGGCAGCTCGGACGCGCTGCTCGACCGCGGCTGGCAGGTGCGGCAGTTCGAGGACCGCGAGCGGCACGTGCTGGAGGGCCTGGCGCGGCGGTTGCGGCGGGCGTCGAAGGAGGACGCGTTCGACGTGTTCAACGCCGCGCAGGACCACGTGCTGCACGCCGCGCGGGTCCACGTGGACCGGATCGTGCTGGAGGCGTTCGTCGCGGCCGTGGACCGGTGCGGCGACCCGGAGGCGACGGCGCTGCTGGACCAGGTGTGCGACCTGTACGCGTTGAGCACGATCGAGGCGGACCGGGCGTGGTTCCTGGAGCACGGCCGGCTCACGCCGCAGCGGGCCAAGGCGGTGTCGCAGGCGGTGAACGAGCTGTGCCGCCGGCTGCGCCCGCACGCGCGCACCCTGGTGGACGCGTTCGGCATCCCGGAGACGTGGCTCACGGCACCGATCTCCGGTCCGGAGGTCGATCGACCGTGAATCGGGACAGAATGGACGTCATGGACGACAGTGCGCTGATCAGCCTCGGACTGGCCCGGTACGTGCAGGCGGTGGCCGAGGAGGTCGGCGTGCCTCCGGAGGGGACCGAGTTCGAGGTCAGCGACACCGCGACCGCCTACCTCGGGCTGGAGGGGCCGGGGCGTGACCTGATGCTGCTGTGGAACGAGCGGCGGGGCTGGTCGATCGCCGTGGAGACCGATCCGACGGATCCGCCGGTCGTCGTCGCACACCTCGGTCGGCCGCTGGTGCCGCCGCCGGACGAGGTGGCGCGGTTCGTCGACGAGGTGCTGGCGGGCAAGTCTGGCGGCGCCGAGCCCGAGTTCGGCGTGGAGCAGGACCGCCAGGGGCTCGCCGGGCGGCTCAGGGAGTACCTGTGAGCCGGCTCACGACACGCCCACCAGCCGCAGGACGGCGGTCGTCACGGCGGCCAGCACGACCACCACGACGAACGGGGCCTTCCGCCACGCGGCCAGCGCACCCACCAGCACGCCCAGCGGCAG
>NZ_JBFAAX010000823.1:0-2494 GCF_040639995.1 Actinosynnema sp. NPDC023658
GGCGGCGATCCCGGCGACCGTGCGGCCTTCGAACACGTCGCGGGCGCTCAGGCGCACGCCTTCGCGGCGGGCGCGGGACACCAGCCGCAACGACGCGATGCTGTCGCCGCCGACGTCGAGGAACGCGTCGTCCAGGGTGACCTCGTCGGTGCCCAGCACCTCCCGGACCACCCGCAGCAGCACGGCTTCCGCGTGCGTCGCCGGTTCGCGGGCCGGTGCCGCCGCACGATTCCCGGGCGCGGGCAGGGCGGCGCGGTCGAGCTTCCCGGTGGGGCTCAGCGGCAGGCGGTCGAGGACCACCAACGCGGCCGGCACCATGTGGTCGGGCAGCTCGGCGGCCAGGTGCTCGCGCACCGACGCCGGGTCGAGGTCGGCGTCGTCGGTGGGGATGACGTAGCCGACGAGTCGGCGTTCGCCGGGCCGGTCCTCGCGGACGACCACCGCGCACGCCCGCACGTCGGGGTGCCGGGTCAGCACGGTCTCGACCTCGGACAGCTCGATGCGGAAGCCGCGCAGCTTGACCTGGTGGTCGGAGCGGCCGAGGAAGACCAGCTGACCGTCCGCCCGCCACCGCACCAGGTCGCCGGTGCGGTACATGCGTTCGCCCGGCCCGGAACCGAGGCCTTCGCCGAACGGGTCCGCGACGAACCGGTCCGCGGTCAACCCCGGCCGGTTGAGGTAGCCGCGGGCCAGCTTCGGCCCGGCCAGGTACAGCTCGCCGGTCACGCCGACGCCCACCGGCAGCAGGCCCGCGTCCAGCACGTAGGCGCGCACCTCGGGGTCCGGGCGTCCGATCGGCAGCGGGCCGGGGTCGTCCGGGTCGTAGTGCCAGGTGACCGAGTTGATCGTGACCTCGGTGGGGCCGTAGGCGTTGAACAGCGCCCGGCGGTCACCCCAGCGGCGGGCCAGCTCGGGGTCGAGGCGTTCCGCGCCGACGACGAAGAACACCTCCGGCGGCACGGTCCGGTCGTCGGGCATGGCGGCCAGGAACGACGGCAGCAGGTTCACGCCGGTGACGCGGTGCTCGGTGATGTAGTCCAGCAGCTCGTCACCGGGCACCCGCACCTCCTCCGGCGCGATGACGGACGTGCCGCCGGACAGCAGCGGCAGCATGAACTGCCAGAACGCCACGTCGAAGCTGGTCGAGGCGAAGTGCAGGTAGCGCTCGCGCTCACCGATGCCGACCACGTCCTCCTGGAGGGAGACCAGGCTGGGCACACCGCGGTGGGTCAGCGCCACGCCCTTGGGCCTGCCGGTCGTGCCCGAGGTGTAGATGACGTAGGCCAGCGAGTCCTCGGTGAGGTCGCGGCGGGCGTGCGCCGGGTCGGTGTCCCACTCCGCCGGTCCGTCCACGGTGGACGGGTCGATCACCGGGAGGTCCACCGGCGCACCGGCTTGCGCGACCACGGCGGCGGGCGCGACGTCGTCGAGCATGTGGGCCAGGCGGTCGGCCGGGTAGGTCGGGTCCATCGGCACGTACACCGCGCCCGCCTTCAGCACGCCGAACAGCGCGACCACCATCTCCACGTCCCGGCCGAGCAGCACGGCGACCGGGTCCTGCGGCCGCACGCCCCGGTCGAGCAGGGCGTGCGCCAGGCGGTTGGCGCGGCGGTCCAGCTCGGCGTAGCCCAGCGAGCGGTCGCGGCACACCACGGCCTCCGCGTCCGGGGTGCGGCGCACCCACGTGCCGAACTCCTCCAGGCAGCCGCCGCGCTCGCGGGTCGGCTCGGGGCCGATCCCCAGGCCGAGCACCACGTCCCGCTCGTCGGCGTCGAGCAGCGGCAGCGCGGCGACGGGCCGGTCCGGGTCGTCGACGATCCCGTGCAGCAGGGTGCGCAGCCAGCGGCCGTAGCCGCGCACGGTCCCCTCGTCGAACGCGTGCGGCTGGTAGCCCAGGCCGATGACGATCTCGTCCTCGGGGATCACGATGACGGTGAGCGGGTAGTGCGTGGCGTCGGTGATGTCCACCCCGACGAGGTCCAGGCCGGGCGCGAGCGCGGTGCGCCGCCTGCTGGAGAGGGGGAAGTTCTCCATCACCAGCATGGTGTCGAACAGCTCGCCCACGCCGACGGCGCGCTGGACGCCCGGCAGCCCGACGTGGTGGTGCTCGGCCAGGGCGACGCTCTCCTCGTGCACGCGGTCGAGCAGCCGTGCCGCGGTGTCCTCGGGCGCGTACCGGACCCGGACGGGGATGGTGCCGCCGAGCTGGCCGATCATCGACTCCACCCCGTCGACCTCGGCGGGCCGGCCCGAGACCGGGCAGCCGAACACGACGTCGCGCCGCCCGGTGAGCCTGCCGAGCAGCACGCCCCACGCGGTCTGGAACAGGGTCGTCGGCGTGATGCCCCGGTCGCGGGCGAACGCGCGCAACCGCTCGCTGAACTCCTCCCCCAGTCCGACGGTGACGCGTTCAGGTCGGTCGACGCGTGCGGCGGCGCCGGCCGGTGCGAGCCGGGTGCCCTCGTCCAGCCCGGCCAGGGCGACCCGCCACGCG
>NZ_JBFAAX010000824.1:0-2490 GCF_040639995.1 Actinosynnema sp. NPDC023658
CGGGCGGTGTCGTCGCGGACCTTGCGGGCGCCGTCGAGCCTGCGGGCCAGCCTCCGCTGGTCCCGCGACAACACCGCCCGCGCCGCCGTCCTGGCCGGGATCGAGGCCGACGTCGAGGCCGCCGAGCTGCGCGTCGCCCTGCGCCGCGACGCCGTGCCGAAGATCACCTACCAGCCCGAGCTGCCCGTCAGCGCCCGCAAGGACGACATCGCCGCCCTCATCCGCGACCACCAGGTCGTGATCGTCGCCGGCGAGACCGGCTCGGGCAAGACCACCCAGCTGCCCAAGATCTGCCTCGAACTCGGCCGCGGCGTGCTCGGCCAGATCGGCCACACCCAGCCCCGCCGCCTCGCCGCGCGCACCGTCGCGGAACGCGTCGCCCAGGAACTGGACACCCCGCTGGGCAGCGCGGTCGGCTACAAGGTCCGGTTCACCGACCAGTCCGGCGACGAGACGCTGGTCAAGCTCATGACCGACGGCATCCTGCTGGCGGAGATCCAGACCGACCGGATGCTGTCGCGCTACGACACGATCATCATCGACGAGGCCCACGAACGCAGCCTCAACGTCGACTTCCTGCTCGGCTACCTCAAGCAGCTGCTGCCGCGCCGCCCCGACCTCAAGGTCGTCATCACCTCCGCCACCATCGACCCGCAGCGCTTCTCCCGCCACTTCGGTGACGCGCCGGTCATCGAGGTCTCCGGCCGCACCTACCCCGTCGAGGTCCGCTACCGGCCGATCGTCGACCCCGAGGACCCCGACGCCGACCCCGACCGCGACCAGACCCAGGCCGTCTGCGACGCCGTGCGCGAACTGCAGGCCGAAGGACCCGGCGACGTGCTGGTGTTCCTGTCCGGCGAACGCGAGATCCGCGACACCGCCGACGCCCTGGCCGCCCTCGAACTGCGCGACACCGAGATCCTGCCGCTGTACGCGAGGCTGTCGTTCGGCGAGCAGCACCGGGTGTTCCAACCCCACCGCGGCCGCCGCGTCGTGCTCGCCACCAACGTCGCGGAGACCTCGCTGACCGTGCCGGGCATCAAGTACGTCGTCGACCCCGGCACCGCCCGCGTCTCCCGCTACAGCCACCGCCTCAAGGTGCAGCGGCTGCCCATCGAACCCGTCTCCCAGGCCTCGGCCAACCAGCGCAAGGGCCGCTGCGGCCGCGTGTCGGAGGGCATCTGCGTCCGCCTCTACAGCGAGGACGACTTCGACGCCCGCCCCGAGTTCACCGACCCGGAGATCCTGCGCACCAACCTCGCCTCGGTCATCCTGCAGATGACCTCCATCGGCCTGGGCGACATCGCCGCGATACCGTTCATCGACCCGCCCGAGGCCCGCAACATCACCGACGGCGTGCAGCTGCTGCAGGAGCTCGGCGCGATCCTGCCCGCCGAGCAGAAGCTCACCCCCCTGGGCCGCAAGCTCGCCCAGCTGCCCGTCGACCCCCGCCTGGCCCGCATGGTCGTGGAGGCCGACCGCAACGGCTGCGTCCGCGAGGTCATGGTCATCGCCGCCGCCCTGTCCATCCAGGACCCCCGCGAACGCCCCTCGGACAAGCAGCAGGCCGCCGACGAGCAGCACGCCCGGTTCAAGGACCCCGAGTCGGACTTCACCGCGTTCCTCAACCTGTGGCAGTACCTGCGCGAGAAGCAGAAGGAGCTGTCGTCCAACCAGTTCCGCCGGCTGTGCCGCGCCGAGTTCCTCAACTACCTGCGCGTGCGCGAGTGGCAGGACATCTACCTGCAGCTGCGGCAGGTCGCGAATTCCCTCGGCGTGCACGTCAACGACCAGCCCGCCGACCCCCGCAACGTGCACCTGTCGCTGCTGTCGGGGCTGCTGTCCCACATCGGCGTCAAGGACGTCCCCAAGCGGGACCCGGGCAAGCGCGCCGCCACCGAGTACCTCGGCGCCCGCAACGCGAAGTTCGCGATCTTCCCCGGCTCCGCCCTGTTCCGCAAACCACCCCAGTGGGTGATGGCCGCCGAACTCGTCGAGACGTCCCGCCTGTGGGGCCGCACCGTCGCGAAGATCGAACCCGAGTGGGCCGAGGCGCTGGCCGAGCACCTCGTCAAGCGCACCTACAGCGAACCGCACTGGGAAGCCAAGCGCGGCTCCGTCGTCGCCCTGGAGAAGGTCACCCTCTACGGCGTGCCCATCGTCGCCGCCCGCAAGGTCAACTACGGGCGCATCGACCCCGAGCTGTCCCGCGACCTGTTCCTGCGCCACGCCCTGGTGCAGGGGGAGTGGACCACCCACCACAAGTTCTTCCACCACAACCGGCGACTGCTCGACGAGGTCGGGGAGCTGGAGAACCGGGCCCGCCGCCGCGACATCGTCGTCGACGACGACACCCTCTACGACTTCTACGACCGGCGCGTGCCCGCCGACGTCGTCTCCGCCCGACACTTCGACACCTGGTGGAAGAAGACCCGCCACACCCAGCCCGACCTGCTCACCTTCGACTAGGCGATGCTGGTCAACGAACGC
>NZ_JBFAAX010000825.1:0-2488 GCF_040639995.1 Actinosynnema sp. NPDC023658
GACCCGGCGACCAGCATGGTCAACACCTGGTCGCCGACCTCGGCGTCGTCCAGTCGACCGCGTCCGTCCTCGTCGCGCGCGGCGAGCAGCGAGGACAGCAGGTCACCCCGGTCACCGGCGTCGCGGCGGCCGTCCGCGACCACGGTGCCGATGTCGCGACGCAGATCGGCCAGGGCCCGGTCGAAGCGGCGGTTGACCGGCACGGGCAGCCGTTGCAGCAGGTCGGGCACGAACATCCGCGCGGTCACCTGGTGCAGCAACGTCTCCACCGACTTCCGCATCCGGTCCACCACGGCGTCGTCGGCGCGGGTGGTGAACAGGCACCGCAGCACCGTGCGCAACGCCGCGCCGAACAAGGCGGGATAGATGTCGACGACCTGCCCGTCCCGCCATCCCGACGTCAGCGCCGACGCTTCCTCCTCCATGACCTCCGCGTACCGCTCCAGCCGCGCGTGGTGGAACGCGGGCTGGATCAGCCGCCGCTGCCTGCGGTGCTCGGCGTGCGGACAACTGCCGACCCCGTTGCCGATCGTGGCCCGCACCCGGTCGAAGAACGGCCCGCCCTTGTCGAACACCCGGTCGTCGGTCAACACCTGCCACAGCAGGTCCGGGTGGCACGGCACCACGGCCCGCACCGGCCCCAACCGCACCTCCACCAGGTCACCGTGGGCCGACAACGACCCGACGAACCCCACCGGGTCGCGCATCATCGGCCAGGCGTGCCCGATCACCGGCAGCGCTCCCGGCACCACCACCGCCGTGCGGTTCATGGGACCTCCAACGGATCACCCGGAGCCGATCGAACTCGGGTGCAGCGCCGGTCGCACCAGCCGGCGCCGACGCAGGTGCGACGGACCGCCCGACACGATCAACCCGTTGCCCGACAACGCGATGCCACGCACGAAGGGTGGAACCGCGCTCGAACGCCTGGTCCCGCACCGCCGTCAACCCGTGCACCGGGCCCGGCCGGTTCACCACGTGGATCGGCTTGACTCCGTCCTCCTCCTCGCGCGCCGCAACCAGGCACGTCGGAGATGCACCCAGCCGAACCGCGGCCCCTCCCGGTTCCCACCATGGATCCGACCGGCCGGGCCCGCAGAACGCGACCACACGATCAGCCGACCGGCATCCAGGTGACCCCTCGGACCGACCCGCTCCCGCTTCACCGGACGACCGGACACGACACGTTCAGGTCGACCCACACGCCGCCGGGCGTGCAAGGCACATGATCGGCCGCCGGGTCCTGTCCCAAAGGCGGCAGTCGGGTCCCTCCAAGCGGTGACGGGCCGGTAGGGGTGTGGCTCTCGTGGTGGGCGGTGTCCCCGTTTGGTGGCACACCCGATCGGGGTGTCAGGGCTGACAGGCGCGCGGGCACGGCGGAGGCTGGTCGGTATGAGGGGTGCGGGCGTGGCCGTGCCGGCGTTGGTGCTGATGCTGACCGCAGCGGCTCCGGCGGGCGTGCGCGAACGGGGAGTGGTGGTCGACTCGGACCGGTCGGCTGCCTGGCACGGCTGGGTGGTTCGGGACGACCCGCGGGTGCGGGACGTGCCCGAGTGCCGGCCGGTGGGGTGCGACCGGGTCGAGGTGGCGGTGCGCCTGCCCTCGCGGCTGCGGGACCGGGCCGGCGGGGTCGAGCTGGCCATCCGCACGGTCGTCGCGACCCCCGACGACAGCCTGGGCTTCGCCGTCTACCGGGCCGGTCGCCGGGTCGCTCTCGCGGACGCGCAGATCGGCACGTCCCGCTCGGTGTGGCTGCCGAAGCTCACCGCCCACTACACCGTCTACGTCTTCCGGAATCCGTTCCGGCCCGAGCTGGCGTCGTCCACCGTCCGGTACGAGGGCACGGTGGAGAACGAGGACTCGCGGGTCGAACCCGTGCCCCGCGACCTGCTGCCCGACCTGGAGGCGCTGCCGCAGCGGTTCGCGACCTTCGACACGCCGCCGCCGTTCTTCGGTGACTCGGCCGAGCCGGGCTCGTCGTGCTTCCGCAGCGAGGTCGACGAGCGGGACGCGCGGCTGTGCCTGCGGTTCGGTCAGGCGATGGTCAACACCGGCGACGGCCCGGTGGACGTCCGCTACCGCGCGCCCGCCGGCGAGCGGCCGGACGAGGTGCCCGGCGCCCAGCGCATCCACCGCTCCGACGGGACGTTCACCGACGTTCCGTCGGTAGGCGTGCTGCGCTACCACCCGATCCACTCCCACTACCACTTCGAGGACTTCTCCGTCTCCGAGCTGTGGGCGGTGGACGCCGCCGGACGGCCGACGGGGACCGAACCCGCCGCCACCGGGAAGAAGAACGGCTTCTGCATGGCCGACACCGAGCTGGCGTGGTGGGATCGCAAGGGCGACGCGCCGCAGAGCTACCCGGCACCGCGCTGCCTCGACCCCGAACCGGACTCGCCGCCGGGGGTCGACGCGTTCAAGAACGGCATCAGCAGGGGCTGGGCGGACGAGTACTGGTGGGCGCTACCCGACCAGATGATCGAAG
>NZ_JBFAAX010000826.1:0-2486 GCF_040639995.1 Actinosynnema sp. NPDC023658
GCCTCGGCGCTGCTGGCCTCGGTGACGTACCTGCCCGCGGTGCTGGAGCTGCTCGGCCGGTCCGCGTTCTGGCCGCTGCGACCGAAGCTCGGCTCGCCGCACCCCGAGTCGAGCGGGGTGTGGGCGCGGGTCGCCCGCCTGATCTCGGCCCGACCGCGGGCGACCTGGGTCCTCACCGCGCTGGTGCTGCTGGTCGGCGTCGCGTTCGTGCCGCAGCTCAAGGCGTCCGGCACGGCCCAGTCTGACGTGTTCCTCACCGACGTCGACTCGGTGGCCGGGCAGGAGGTGCTGTCGCGGCACTTCCCCGGTGGCAGCGGTGCGCCGACCGTCGTGCTCGCCCGCGCCGGGCAGACCGCGGCGGTGGTCGAGGCGGCGGACGTGCCCGGCGTGTCGGACGTGCGGCCCTCCGGTGAGGCCGAGGGCCTGGTGAAGCTCGACGTCGTGCTCGACGACCCGGCCGACTCCGAGGCGGCGCTGGCGACCGTGCAGCGGCTGCGCGACGCGGTGCGCGCGGTGCCCGACGCGGACGCCGAGGTCGGCGGCCCGACCGCCACCCAGCTCGACACCCAGACCACGTCCGAGCGGGACCGGCTGGTGATCATCCCGATCGTGCTGCTGGTGATCTTCCTCGTGCTCGCGCTGCTGCTGCGGTCGCTGCTCGCGCCGTTGCTGCTGATCGCCACGGTCGTGCTGTCGTTCGGCGCGACCATGGGCGTGGCCGCGCTGGTGTTCAACGGGATCTTCGACTTCCCCGGCGCCGACCCGGTGGTGCCGCTGTTCGGGTTCGTGTTCCTGGTGGCGCTGGGCATCGACTACAACATCTTCCTGATGACGCGGGTGCGCGAGGAGTCCGCCGAGCTGGGCACGCGGGCCGGGGTGCTGCGCGGCCTGACCATCACCGGCGGGGTGATCACGTCGGCGGGCGTCGTGCTCGCGGCGACGTTCTCGGCGCTCGCGGTGCTGCCCATCCTGTTCCTCGCGCAGATCGCGTTCATCGTGGCGTTCGGCGTGCTGCTGGACACGTTCGTGGTCCGGTCGCTGCTCGTGCCCGCGCTGGGCGTGGACATCGGTCGGCGCATCTGGTGGCCGTCCGCGCTGAGCCGCGGGAAGCCCTGATCGGGGGCCGTGTCACAGGCCGCGTGGCCCGATCGTCCTGGGAGTGGCAGGTTCCTTCAAGGAGGTCGGACGATGAGGATCGCGGTCGTGGGCGGTACGGGTGTCGTGGGGCGTCACGTGGTCGAGGAGGTGACGCGGGCCGGGCACGAGCCGGTGGTGATCAGCCGGTCCGACGGGGTCGACCTGCTCACCGGCGAGGGGCTCGACGAGGCGTTGGCCGGGTGCGAGGTGGTGATCGACGTGTCGAACTCGCCGAGCTGGTCGCGCGAGGAGGTGGAGCGGTTCTTCTCCCTGGGCACCGGTCACCTGGTCGAGTCGTCCGCGCGGGCGGGCGTGCGGCACCTGGTGGCGCTGTCCATCGTGGGCGCGGACGTGGTCGACCTCGACTACTACTTCGGCAAGCGGCGCCAGGAAGCGGTGGTGACGGCCGGGCCGGTGCCGTGGACGGTGCTGCGGGCGACGCAGTTCTTCGAGTTCGCGGCGCAGACGCTGGCGAACGAGTCGGGACCGGTCGTGACGGTGCCGCCGATGCTGTCGCAGCCGGTGTCGACGTCGGACCTGGCCGCGCGGCTGGTGGAGGTGGCGCTGGGCGAACCGCAGGGGTACGCGCTGCCGATGGCCGGGCCGGAGCGGATGCGGCTGGTCGACATGGCGCGGCGGCTCGTGGTCCGGCGGGGTGACGGCTGGGAGGTCGAGGAGGCGGGGGAGGGCCCGGCCGGGCTGGCCGACGGCGCCCTGTGCCCGGACGGCGACCACACCGAGGGCAAGGGGACGTTCGCCGAGTACCTGGAGACGGTGCGCCGGTGACCGACCCCGCCGCCGGACCCGGGACCGACCGGATCGCGGAGCTGGCCGCCGAGTACACGCGCATCCGGTCGCGGTTGGTCGGGGTCGCGTACTCCCTCGTCGGCACGGTGGCCGAGGCGCAGGACGTGGTCTCGGACTGCTGGTTGCGGTTGACCGCCGCGGACGAGCAGGAGCGGGTCCGCGACGTCGAGGCGTGGGCCGTGGTGGCGGTGGCCCGGCGGGCGGTCGACGTGCTGCGGTCGGCCCGGGTCCGGCGGGTGGACTACGTCGGGCCGTGGCTGCCGGAACCGCTCGTGGACACCGCCGCCGACCCGGCGGAGCGGGTCACCCTGGACGACACGGTGAGCTTCGCGCTCATGGTCGTGCTGGAGACCCTCACCCCGGCCGAGCGCACCACCTGGGTGCTGCACGAGGTGTTCGGGATGCCGTTCCCCGAGATCGCCGCGGTCGTCGGACGGAGCCCGGCCGCCGTCCGGCAGCTGGCGGTGCGGGCACGGGCGCACGTCGCGGCCGGTGCGCCCCGCGTCGACGTCGGCACGGCGGAGCACCGCCGGGCCCACGAC
>NZ_JBFAAX010000827.1:0-2483 GCF_040639995.1 Actinosynnema sp. NPDC023658
CTCGGCAGGCGGTGCAGCAGCCGGGCGCCGGCGAACGCGGGCATCCGCTCGGGGTCGCCGTCGCGGTACCGCTCGACCAGTTCCTGCACCCGGTCCAGCCCGGCCAGGTGCGGGTTCGGCAGCACGACCGACAACACCACCCGCCGACCGCCTATCCGATTGTCAAGCGCCAGTTTCGCGTCCACCGAGGGGTAGGTGGCCACCTTCGGCCGGCTGCGGCCCGTGATGGCGGCGTTGGCCTGCGGGTGCTCCGCGAGCACCTTGGCCGCCACCACGAGCACGTAGCTGACGAGCGAGTAGCGCACCTCGGCGGCGTCGCGGTGGGCCAGCACCGCGGTCATGTCGACCTCGGTGTCCAGGAACACCGGGGAGAACGGGCGGATCGACTCCAGGAAGTGCAGGGTGTGCCTGCGCTGCGGGGCGACGGGGCGCGCGCTCACGCCGTCACCACCGCGACGTACAGCTGTTCGAGGCTCGTCGCCTGGAGGATGTCGGGCAACGACAACTGCCTGCCGCTGCGCTCCTCCAGCACCGGCAGCAGACCCAGCAGTTGCACCGAGTCCCACCCGGTCAGCTCGTCGAGCCGGGTGTCGGCGTCCGCGCCGCTCAGCGGCAGGCCCAGCTGGTCGCCCACCAGCGCGATGAACTCGTCGAGGTCCTTCACGACCGCGTTCCTCCCAGGGTTCCGGTCAGCGTCACGTGCGGCGGCGGGTCGACGATGTCGACGAGGTCGTGGCGGAACGCCGTGCCCTCGTCGTCCTCCCCCACGGTGGTGAACCCCATCCGCGGGAAGAAGTCCGCCACCTTGCCGTTCTTCGCGGTCGGCCGGTAGCGGGCCAGCACCGCGCGGGTCCCGGTGTCGCGGGCGTGCCGCAGCAGCGCGGCCAGGCACGCCTGCTCGATACCGCGGGCGAAGACCCGGCAGCTGAGCAGGACGTTGTCCACGTGCAGCAGGTCCCCGTCGCGCCGGGCGAAGATCGCGCCGACCAGCCCGTTGTCACCGAACCGGTCAGCGGAGCGGATGCCCAGCACCAGCGCGTCCTGGTCACCGCGCAGCGCGGCGACCTCGGTCGGCTGCAACCGGCGGGTGGTGAGGTTGAACTGGTTGGTGCGCAACGTCAACTGGGCCACCCGCGGCACGTCCCGCTCGGCCACCTCGGACAGGTCCGCAACGATGCCGAGCTCGCGCAGGTAGTCGGTGACGGAGTCGAAGCCGGCCAGGAAGTCCCTGCGCTCGAGCTCCTCCCGGTACTTGGTGACCCGACCGCGGTCGACGGTGGTCAGCTCGGTCACGTCGAACCACCCGTCCCGCAACAGCTTCTCCACGTGCAGAGCGGGTTCGTCGTCCAGCCGGATCACGGTGACACCGGGCAGCTCGCGGGCGACCTGCTCGCACTCGAACGCGCTGTCGTCAGCGAACACGAAGCTGTCGACGCCCAGGTTCAGCGCCTCGGCCAGCTCGACCAGGTTGTCGGACTTGGGGCGCCAGTTCGCGGTCACCCTGACCAGGTCGTCCTCGCGCAGCGTCATGTCGGGGTGCCGGGTGAGCACCTGCCGGACGGGCTCGACGTCGTTCTTGCTGACCGCGGCCAGCAGCACGCCCTGCGACCCGAGCTGCTTGACGACCCGCTGGAACGCGCGGAACGCCTCGCCCCGGTAGCCGCCTGCCACCTCGATGCCCTCGACGCCGTCGTCACCGAGGACACCGCCCCAGAGCGTCCCGTCGAGGTCCAGCACGAGGCACTTCCCGGTCCGCCCGACGCGCTCGCGGGCCAGGTGCCCGACCTCGCGGGCGCAGGCGGCGAGCAGGTCGGCCGACAGGTGCGCCTTGGCGTAGGTGCTCAGCCTCGGGTCGGTGACCCGGACGCCCTCGGCCACCAGTGGGTCCAGGTCCAGCACGGTCAGCACCGGGTGCCGTTCGACCAGCCGCAGCAGGCCCGCGTTGAACTCCCGCCACGCCGCGCCCAGCCCGGCCCGGGAGCGGCGGTCGACCAGCTGGGCGAGGTGGGTCCTGGTCAGCGGCAGGGTGTTCAGCACCAGCCCGCCGGACGGGTTGATCTCCCCGTACCGGGTCACGAGCTTCTCCAGCAGCCGCAGCTTGTCCGCCAGCACCTGTCGCACGTTCGCGGCCGTCCACGGGGTGGGGACCTCGTCGAAGACCACGGTCGCGTCCAGCAGGCACAGGGCGAGGTCCGGCCGGGCTCGGTGCAGGGCGCTGTCCGGGTCGGCCAGCTCGAGGACGTAGCTGTCGAAGTCGGTGACGTGCGGGCGCAGCAGCAGGCCGTGCCGGGCGAGCTCGGCGGTCAGCGGCGCGACGATCCCGGACACCGTGCCGTGACCGGTGACGGCCACCGTCACCGCGGGCACGGACGGGTGCAGTCGACGCACCTCGTCGGGGTCCAGGCGGGCCAGCCGCTGAACGGCCCGCAGGAGGTGCGGTCCGGTCAGGTGGGGCAGCAGACGGGGCGCCAGGTGGTTGTTCT
>NZ_JBFAAX010000828.1:0-2482 GCF_040639995.1 Actinosynnema sp. NPDC023658
GCTCGACTCCGAACCGTCCACACCGACCACCACCCGGCCGTCACCGCGACCGTCGCCGTCGCCGCGGACCACGACGACCGGCCCGGTGGCGTGGTTGGCCACGCCCGCCGCGACGGAACCGGCGAACACCCTGGTCAGACCGGTCATCCCGGACGAGCCCACGACCAGCGCCGCGGCGTCCCGGGCGACCTCGCCGAGCACGGCGGCCGGGTGGCCGTCGAGCACGTGGGTGTCCACCTCGACGCCCGGCGCGACCTCCGCGATCTCCGCCGCCAGTTCGGTCAGGTGGTCGCGCACGTAGCCGCGCACCGCCTCCTCGTCGATCAACTGGGGCAGCGGCATGGTCACCGGCGTCACCACCACTTCGGGGAACGGCCCGCGGATGGCGTTCACGACGACCAGGCGCACCCCGCGGCTCGACGCCTCGCGGGCCGCCCAGTGAGCGGCCTGCCGGGACTGCTCCGAACCGTCGAACCCGACGACGACCGCACCGCGCCCGAGCGCGCTGCTCGCCGTGTCCGATGTGCTCGGTCCACCCGAGGTGCTCGGGGTGTCCGGACTGGACATGGCCCACCTCCGCTATCGGCCTGCACTCGACAGCCCCGGGATATCCGGGTCCGCGGGGGTGACACGCGACGGGCGTCGATCAGCCCCGAAAGGGCAACGGCCGGTGGAAGAAGGGGGCGCGTCGGAGGCCGCGCCGGGCACGACCGCGGCGGCAGGCCACGAGATCCCGCGGCCCTGCGCACCCCTCAACGTGTGCCGCCGTGGCGGAGGCGGTGGCACAACCGCAGGGCCTGGTGACGGCCGGCGTGGTCACCCGGGATCTCGCCGCACCGCGCAGCCGGCCTTCCGTTCCACTCCCAGGACGCCAGCGCAGCCTGCCCCCAACACCAGTGGAACCGCCGTGGCCAGGCTACTGGGGCCCCACCCTGGAATCAACTGGTGTTGCGGAGTAGCTTGAGTCTGCCACTCGCAGTGGAACTCCTTGCGGGCGGACGCAGTCGTGCGTACGAGGGGTGACCATGACCGCCGGCGGCCAGCGGCTCTTCGCCGAGGTTCTCGACGGCCTGTGCCTGCGCCCCGGCGACCGGCCCCGTTACACGAACGTGGAGCTGGCCGAGCGGATCCGCCTCGACGGCGGCGAGATCACGCACACGTACATCTCGCAGTTGCGCCGCGGTGACAAGGACAACCCCACCTGCCGCACGATCGAGGGCCTGGCCACCGCGCTGGGCGTGCACCCGGCGTGCTTCGTCGGCGGTCGCTCGCTGCTGCGCGAGGGCGAGCGGCCGGCGGGGCGGCGCGGCGCGGTGAAGCACCTGTTCGACACGGTCTACCCGGTCCACCGCGGTCCGTTCTCGCCGGAGGAGGTCGCGGCCCGGATCAGCGCTGGCCCGTACGGCTCCATCTCGGCCAACTACCTCCGCGAGCTGCTGGCCGGCACCAGCGACAACCCGAGGCTCAAGCACGTCCTCGGGCTCGCGGAGGCGTTCGGCGCCGCGCCCGCGTACTTCTTCGACGACGAGCTGGCGGCGCGCGTCGACGAGCAGTTGGAGACGCGGCTGGCGATGGACAAGCTGGGCGTCAACACCGTCATCCTGCGCACCGCGCAACAACCACCGCCGCCGGGCGTCCGGAACAGGATCCTGCTGGCGCTCGTGCGCGCGCTGCACCCCGGTGTCGCGGCCGAGGACGCCATCAGACGAGCGCTCGAACCCGACGGGTCCGCCGTGGTGGCCGAGGACGAGACACGTTGACGGCTCGGCGGGGCGGGGCGTCGGACGGATCAGGGCGGTGAGCGGGTGAAGGCGAAGGAGCTGCGCGAGCTCGGGGACGGGCTGATCCGCGAGCTCGACCTCGACGAGTCCGCGACCACCGAGGCGGTCTGCGTGCGGCTGTGCGAGGTGATGGCCCGACGCCTGCAGCGCGAGATCATCCTGCGGTTCGACGACCTCGGCGCGAGCGGCACGAGCGGGTTGTGGGCGGTCACCGAGGACGAGGTGCACGTCATCATCGTCACCACGGCCCGCAGCTGGGTGCACCGGTTGCTCATCCTGCTGCACGAGATCGCGCACATGCTCTGCGGCCACCGGCCGCCGCGGCTCGACGCCGAGGAGGGCCGCCGGATGCTCTACCCCGACCTGTCGCCGTCGATGCTGCGGATCCTGGCGGGCCGGACCGACCTGTCCCGCCGGGACGAGCGCGAGGCCGACCGGGTGGCGGGCGTGCTGACCCGCGCGCTGATCGGGTGGGCGGACCGGCAGCGGCCCGAGCCACCGCGCCCCGACGGGGACGACCTGGCCACGCGGGCGTGGTACTCGTTCGGGTACTCGCCCGATCGGGGCCACCGTGGATGACGTCCGGTACCTGCTGAGCGCCTGCGGCGTGCTGGTGCTGCTCGCGCACAAGTACCGGGCGTACCGGCAGGCGCCGCCCGAGCGCCGGTCCGCCGTGCTGCCGATCTGCCTGGCGTGCGTGA
>NZ_JBFAAX010000829.1:0-2480 GCF_040639995.1 Actinosynnema sp. NPDC023658
CCGTCCCCACTCGGCGATCAGCTCGTCGATGCCCGGCAGGTCGACGGAGAACCCTTGCCCCCCTGGGGCGGATGGCGTGAACACAGCGGCACGACTCCTCGGCGTCACGGCCGGCCGGTCGTGGTACCGGGGCGCTCCGGCCCCTCCACGGCGGCGACACCGGCACTTCCGGCGTCACGCTCGTTCTAGCGGGTGCCGAGGGGGACCGGTCCCGAGCTGGGGACCGGCCTCCGGGTGCGTCCCCGTGCGGTCAGCGCAGCTGGATGCCGACCAGGCAGGTGTCGTCGTCGGTGTCGGCCTCGCTCGTCGCGAGCAGGTGGTCGAGGCGGTGTTCGAGGGACTCGGCCGGTGCCGCGGCGGCGGCGACGAGGTCGTCGATGCAGGCGTCGATGGGGTGGTCGCGGCGTTCGACCAGGCCGTCGGTGTAGAGCAGCATGGTGTCGTGCGGCTCCAGCAGGAGCTCCCGCTCCTCGTAGGAGCCCTCGGACAGCGCGCCGAGCATGACGCCGTGCAGCATCGGCAGCGCGGTGGCCGTGCGGTCGCGGATGAGCACCGGCGGCGGGTGCCCCGCCCTGGCCCACCGCAGCACCCTGGTGTCCGGGTCGTACAGCGCGCAGACCGCGGTGGCGAAGATGTGGTCGGTGAGGTGGTGGGCGACCAGGTTGAGCCAGGTCAGCAGCTGCCCCGGACCCGCGCCGGTGGCGGCGAGGCCGCGCAGGGCGTTGCGCAGCACGACCATGCCGGTCGCGCCCTTGATGCCGTGCCCGGTGATGTCGCCCACGGAGACGAACACCTGCTTGGACGGCAGCACGACGGCGTCGTACCAGTCACCGCCGACCAGGTGGTCCTTCTCCGCGGGCCGGTAGCGCACCGCGACCCGCAGCCCGAACGCGTCGAGCGAGGGTTCGGCCGGCGGCATGATCGCCTGCTGGAGCTGCAGCGCGAGCCGGTTGTGCTCGGCGGCCTGCTGCTCGGTGTGGGCCAGCCGGTCCTGGGTCGCGGACAGCGCGACCTCGGTCCAGTGCTGCGCGGAGACGTCCTGGTAGGCGCCGCGGATGGCGAGCAGCCGACCGGCGGCGTCCAGCACGGGCTCCGCGATGACGCGGATGTGCCGGACGATCCCGTCCGGTCGTTGGAGCCGGAACGACGTCGAGCCGGGGCGGTGCTGGTGCAGCACGGTCTGGAGGAACCCGCCGATGGCGTCGGCGTCGTCGGGGTGGGCGTGCGCGGCGAGGTCGGCCAGCGGCACCGGGTCCGCACCCGGCTCCAACCCGTGCAGCGCGAACAGCTGGCTGCTCCAGGTGATCTCGCCGGTGGTGGCGCTCTCGTCGAACCCGCCCATCCGCCCGAGCCGCTGCGCGTGCTGCAACAGGCTCGCCAGCCGCGCCGCCTCGTCCTGCACCCGGCACACCAGCAGCACGCAGTCGCCCAGCCGGCTGATGCCGACGTCCGCGACGACGGTCAGCGGCACCTGGTCGACCAGTGCGTTCAGCGTCATCCGCTCGGCGCGGTACGGCTCGCCGGTGGCGTGCACGTGCTCGACCTTCTCGAAGAGCTGGCCGTGACCGGCCGCCATCGGGTACGCCTCCAGCAGCCGCGCGCCGACGACCGCGGCCCGCGGTCGTCCGGCCAGGTCCACGAACCGGTTGTTGACGTGGTGGATGCGGAAGTCGGAGAGCTCGCCGCCGGCGTCCAGGTGCGGTCGCAGCACGAGGACCGGGTCGATCAGCCCGTCCGCGAGGTCCACGGCCTCGGTCAACGAGGACGGCGGCGCCTCGAACAGGTCAGCGGAGCTGCCCTGGAGGGTGTGGGCGCACAGTTCCGCGAGGGCTTCCACCTGCCGGTGGATCTGCGGCGGCTGCGGTTCGAGCGGGTGCGGCCAGCAGATCTCCAGCACGCCGAGGATGCGCCCGCCGGTGCCCGCGGGCACGGCCACCCGGCCGCCGCCGGAGGTCTGGTGGCCCACCGACGGCAGCCCCGACCTGCCCAGGTCCTCGATCCACACGGCGCGGCGGTCCAGCAGCGCGCGGCGCGCGGGGGTGACCACGCCGGGCGGCACGTACCGCCAGCGGCGGGCCTCCTCGACCGGCATGCCGGCGAACCCGGACAGCGACAGCGACGAGTCGGTGCCCGCGGTCCAGATCGCGACCGCGTTGGCGCCCAGGGGTTGCAGGGCGTGCTCCAGCAGCGACTGGGCCACGGTGTGGGTGTCGTTCGCGGCCAACGCGCCGCTCTCGGCGGTGCGCAGGCGCAACGCGGCGGACGGCGCGATGCCGTCCGCTTCGCCCAGGAGGCCTTCCACGACCTCGGTGACCCGGTCGCGCGCCGCCTGGTTGACCAGGTCGGCGGCCAGTTCGAGCTGGGTCAGCCCCGCCTGGTCGGCCAGGTCCGCGAGCTGGCGGGCGGCCTGCGCCGGACCGCAGCCGAGCCGTTCGACCAGCTCGCCCTTGGCCAGTTCGACCAGGGCGCGGCCGTCGGCG
>NZ_JBFAAX010000830.1:0-1249 GCF_040639995.1 Actinosynnema sp. NPDC023658
GGCCGGTACCAGCCCATCCGCGCGGGGGGCGGTCGTTCAGTCCGTGGAGGACGTGCACTCCGCCGGCGCGTTCCGCTCGCGCGGGCTGGGGGTCCCGCGATGGAGTCGGAACGCGGCATCGACACGGAGTCCGGCCCCCGCGACAACGGGCGGCGACACGGCCTGACGGGGCGCGGTCAACGGCACCCCCCGGTTTCGGTCCGCTTCGACTTCGTCAACCCCGGAGCCTACCGGGGTTTGGTCCTAAAAAGCAACCAACTGATGTGAAATCCGTATCAAGTTCTGACTAGACTGGGTACTCGTGACCACCAGGCGCAGGTATGACGACGGGTGCTCGACGGCGCACGCGCTCGACCTCGTGGGCGAGCGGTGGGCGCTGCTGGTCGTCCGCGAGCTCCTCTTCGGCGCCAAGCGGTTCACCGACCTGCGGGCCGGGTTGCCCGGCGCGAGCCCGAACGTGCTGTCGCAGCGGCTGCGCGAGCTGGACACGGCGGGCGTCCTGCGCCGCCGCAGGCTCCCCCCGCCCGCCGCCGCGTGGGTGTACGAGCTGACGCCGTGGGGGCAGCAGCTGGAGACCGTCGTCGCCGCGCTGGGCATGTGGGGCTCGCAGTCGCCGGCGATGCGCGGCGACGGGCCGATCAGCGTGGACTCGATGATGCTCGCGCTGCGGACCCTGTTCGCCCCCGCGCGGGCCGACGGGCTGACCGCCGACGTGCTGGTGCGCCTGGGCGAGGACGGCTTCCGCGCCACCGTCACGCCGGAGGGCCTGCGGCTGGTGCGGGAACCGGTCGACGAGCCCGACGCGGTCCTCGACACCGACACGGTGACGCTCAACGACGTGCTGTGCGGGCGGCGCGAGCTGGAGGACGCCGTCGCGGCCGGGGACCTGGAGGTGCGCGGTGACGACGCCGTCGCGCTGCGGTTCCTCACGCTGTTCCCCTTCCCCGAGCCGGTGGCGTAGCGGGAGGTCGACCGGCGCACCGGACCGAGCACCCCTCACGAATGCGTGGCGGCGCCCGGTTGAATCGTTACCATCCCACGCGTCGCCGCCCGTGGCACGCGTTCCGAGGGGGAAACCGCACGGCCGTAACACCTTTCCCCTACTTGCACTTCTCCGACGTTGCGGATTTCCCGCCCGTGCCCGGCGAACCGCCGTTGGGCTTTCCGAAACGGCGCGGCCGGGCACCGTTGTGGTACCTGCCCACCAAAAAGTTGTATTTTGTGGGGTATTAGTTGGGCCGTGCGGCGA
>NZ_JBFAAX010000830.1:1259-2475 GCF_040639995.1 Actinosynnema sp. NPDC023658
GACGAACCGCCCCACCAATCCGTTCTTCTTGCGGTGCAAGCAGTGCGCCGGTCACGCGACCGCAAGCCGGAAGAGGAACCAACCCATCGGAACGCTATACAGTCGACCCGTGCGGGATCTCGCGCGGTCTCGGGGCGACCACCGTACCGACGTGTGAACCACTGGACTTCTCCATGATTGCGCTCTCCGCACGGAGGCGTTCTTGGCGCGCTTGAATCCCGATATCGTCGCTGGTCACGGGGAATCGACCCGATCGAGGCCACCGCAGCAGGAGGAACCCATGGTCGACACACACGCACACACCCATGCCACGGGGGGTGCGCTGAACACGCTCCGGCACAAGCCGGCGCTCATGGTCTTCATGATCATCGTCTTAGGGCACTGGGCGGAGCACATCGCCCAGGCCATCCAGATCTACGGGCTGGGCTGGCCGGTGCCGAAGTCCAAGGGCATCCTCGGCCTCTGGTTCCCCTGGCTGGTCACGTCCGAGGTCATGCACTACGGCTACGCGCTGGTCATGCTCGTGTTCCTCTTCGCGCTGCGCAAGGGGTTCGTCGGCCGCTCGAAGAAGTGGTGGACGATCGCGCTGGGGCTGCAGTTCTGGCACCACATCGAGCACCTGCTGCTGATCATCCAGGCCTCGACCGGCACGAACCTGCTCGGCAAGCCGGTGCCCACGAGCATCATCCAGTTGCTCATCCCGCGGGTCGAGCTGCACCTGTTCTACAACACGATCGTCTTCATCCCGATGGTCGTCGCGATGGTGCTGCACATGCGGCCGTCGCCGGAAGAGCGCGCGGAGATGCAGTGCAGCTGCGCCCTGCCGGTCGGCGCGTCGGCCTGATCCGATGCACAACCACGGCGCCGTCGGCCTGCCGCTCGGCTTCACCCTCCTCCGGCTGATCCTGCTCGGTGCGGTGACCGTGGTCGCGGGGTGGGCCCTGGTCCGCCCGTTCTTCCCCGCCGCGTCAGGACTGCTGACGCGGCGGGTCGTCACCGGGGCCGCCGGCATCGGCGGTGTCGTGGCGCTGCTCATCGCGGAGGCCTCGTGGATGCCGGGGCTCGGCGCGGTGGCGTTGATCGGCCTGCTCGCCGCGCCGCCCGCGCTGCGCGGCACGCGGCCGGTGCTCGGCGGGCTCGTGGTGGCGGCTGCCGTCCTGGCGACGGGGGCCGCCGGCGCGTGGTTCTCCGGGCCGCCGTCGTCGTTCGCCTACAT
>NZ_JBFAAX010000831.1:0-2471 GCF_040639995.1 Actinosynnema sp. NPDC023658
CTCTACAACGCCACCGTGCACCACGACCGGCAGGCGCGGGCCGTGGTCGAGGGCGCTTCGAGTGGTGTCGACCGGCGCCGACGTGCTGATCGGAACGGCTCACCCCAGGCCGGCCGCCAGTAGTACCTGGTGAATGCGGGAGACCAGCTCCTCGATCCGGTCGTGGTCGAGCCCGGTCGTGGGCTGGTAGCGCACCAGCCGCGCCTCGTGGTGGATCGTTCCCGTGAGAGGAAACCGACCCTACCGGGACGGGCCTGTTGCCCTACCAGCCCAGGATCAACTTCTGAATGACGCTCCTACGTCCAGGACGGTCGAGTTGAACGCTCAGCGCGTGTGGACGAGCAGCTTGTCGACACCGTGCACGATGGACGCGGCGCGGAAGCCCGGGCGCTCGTCCGCCAGGCGGAGGTGGGGGAAACGGCGCAGCAGGGCCGGGTAGGCGGCGCGCAGCTCCATCCGGGCCAGCTCCGCGCCCACACAGCGGTGCGCGCCGTAGCCGAACGCCAGGTGCGACGACGCGGGACGTCCGGCGTCGAAGTCGGACACCTCCTCCCGGTTGGCCGCCGACAGGGACACGACCACGACGTCGCCTTCCTCGATCCGCTGCGGACCGACCTGCAGCGCGTGCCGGGCGAACCGGGGGAACGCCACCTGCACCACGCTCAGGTGCCGCAGCAGCTCCTCGACCATGGGCGCGGTGGCCGCGTCGTCGTCACGCATCGCCGCACGCGCCGCGTCGTCGCGCAGCAGCACGATCGCGCCCAGCGCCAGCATCGACGCCGTGGTATCGAACCCGCCGGTCAGCACGCCGTCGGCCAGGCCGGCCAGCTCGACGTCACTCACGTCGTCGCCGTGCTGGCGGATGATCGAGCCGATCAGGCCGTCACCGGGCGACCGGCGCTCCCGGCGCACGATCTCCTCCATGTACGACAGGGACTCGGAGATCGCGCCCAGCGCCTGCCCCGCGGCGGAGCCGAACAGGTCGAACCGGGCCGCCGCGAGCCGCTGGAAACGGTCGCGGTCCTCGTAGGGCACGCCGAGCAGCTCGCAGATCGTCAACGACGGGATGGGCAGCGCGAACTCCTCCACCAGGTCGACCGGCCCGTCGGCGGCCTCCATGGCGTCCAACCGCTCGGTGACGATCGCGTCGATGCGCGGCACGAGCCGCGACAGCCGGCGCATGGTGAACTCCGGCGAGAGCAGCTTGCGCAGCCGGGTGTGGTCGGGCGGGTCGGCGAAGCCGAGGCCACCGGGCGCCTGCTCGATCCGGCCGACCGCCGCGCCGAGCCGGGCGTAGTCGTTGGAGAACGCCCCTGTGTCGGAAAGCACCTTCTTCGCTTCGTCCTGGCCGGTGACCAACCACACCCTCAGGCCGAACGGCACCGGGATCCGGTGCACCGCGCCCGCCTCCCGCATCCGCTCCAACTCCGCGACCGGCACCACCCCGTCCCGCTTCAACGGGACGAGCGCACGGTCCGGGAGCAGCGACAACGCCCGCGATCCGATCTTGCCCAACACCCACCGCGTCGCCGCACGCCGTGCGACCCACGCCACCAGACCTTCGCGCACGGACGCCAGAGTCGTCATCGAACACCTCTCTTCCCCAGGTCGATCGACCGACGGTAACCGTACGTAGGGGTGAGCAGCATCGCGCTAGAGGCGGATTGACACACCATGATCCGTGACAGACGATCGGCAATCGCGCGTGGAACGGGGGAAGCCGGTCGAACTCCGGCGCTGACCCGCAACGGTAGGTCCCACCCGGGACGAGCCCGAACACCCGCCGCGCGCGCCACGCTCCTGACACCGTCGAGGTCAACGGGTCGGAGCCCGGGGGAAGTCGATCACGCCGTCCGGGGTCCGCCCGCGCCTCGCGCCCGGAAAGGCCGACCATGCCGTTGAGACGGACCGCCGCCGTCATCGCCACCGCCACGCTCGCCGTCCTCGCGGTCACGCCCGTCGCCCAGGGCCGGGAGCAGCCGACGACGACCGTGAGCGAGGCAGCGGCCGGCTGGCTCGCCCGGCAGCTCGTCGACGGCGACCACTTCGAGATCGTGGCCGAGGGCGTCGCCTACCCCGACCAGGGCCTCACGCTGGACGGGTTGTTCGCGCTCACCGCCGCCGGCGTGGCGTCCGACAGCGCGGACAGGATCACCGCCTGGCTCGCCCAGCCCGCGGTCATCGACGGCTACCTGCACTCCGGCATGCCCACCGAGTCCTACGCGGGCGCGCACGCCAAGCTCGCGCTGGCCGTCCAGGCCCGCGGCCAGGACCCGACCGCCTTCGCCGGCGTC
This sequence comes from Actinosynnema sp. NPDC023658, assembly GCF_040639995.1. NCBI lineage: Bacteria > Bacillati > Actinomycetota > Actinomycetes > Pseudonocardiales > Pseudonocardiaceae > Actinosynnema > Actinosynnema sp. NPDC023658. The sequence continues at coordinate 2,295 of NZ_JBFAAX010000831.1, forward strand.
GACCTGATCGCGGGCCTCACCGCGTTGCAGGACGCGTCCGGCCGCTTCAAAGACAAGTCCCAGTTCGGCGAGTTCTCCAACGGCTTCACCCAGGCGTTCGCGGTGCTCGCGCTGGACCGCTGGAAGGGCGCACCGGCTGCCGCCGTCGACTACCTCGTCGGCACGCAGTGCCCCGAC
>NZ_JBFAAX010000832.1:0-2466 GCF_040639995.1 Actinosynnema sp. NPDC023658
CCCCGCCCGGTGTGCTGCGCCGGGCCGCGGCGGGCGTGGTCCGGCACTTCGTCGAGCGCGGCGCTCCCGACGAGCGGGGCCTGCTGACCCTGGGGTGGCACGGGCCGTGGCCGCGCATCGCTCAGGCCTACTCCGGTCCCGGTTCCCCGTACTGGGCGGTCAAGGGGATGCTCGGGCTGTCCCTGCCCGCCGACCACCCGGTGTGGGCGGCCGAGGAGCTGCCGCTGCCGGTGGAGCGGGCCGACTACGTGCGCGCGATCCGGGCGCCGGGTTGGCTGGTCAGCGGAACGGCGTCCGACGGCGTGGTGCGGGTGGTCAACCACGGCACCGACCACGCCGTGCCCGGCGACACCAGGGGTGACTCCCCGCTCTACGCGCGGTTCGGCTACTCCACCGCCACCAGCCCGCTGCTCGACGCCGAGAGCTGGACCGACCCGCTCGACCAGGCCGTCGTGCTGCTCGACGCCGAGGGTCGCAGCTCCCACCGGGCCGGGATGGACGTCGGTCCCGTCCGGGTCGTGGAGACCGGCGGCGTCACGGTCGGCGTCGGCTCGTCGGGCGGTGTCGTGCGGTGGCTCGACGCCGACGAGGCCCAGCACCACCACGGCTCGGGGTGGACGGGACGCCACCACGACGCCGGCGCGCTCACCGTGCACTCCCTCGTGCGCGGTCCGTGGGAGGTGCGCCTGGTCCGCGTCGACCACGTGGCCGAGGACCGCCTTCCCGTGGCGCTGCGGGTGTCCGGGTGGCCGGTGACGGGCTCCGAGGTCGACGTGCCCGGCACGGCCGCGGGCGCCCTCGGTGCCGACGGGAGCCGGTCGACCGTGACCGCGCTGCTGGGGCCCGTCACGGGAGCCGGCGTGGCCGTGCGCACCGACGCCGGTCCGCTCGGCCCGGTCGCCGCGGTGCCGTGGCTGCACCACCCGGTCGTCCCCGGCGAGTGGTGCGCGGTCCTGCTGGAGTTGACCCGCGACCCCGTTCCCCGGTCGGTCGAACCGGGGGTCGACCTCCGGCACGACGGACCGACCACCGCGGTCACCACCCGCTGGCCCGACGGCGCGCGGACCGAGGTCGCGCTGCCCTGACCGCCCCCGAACGTTCGCACCACCCCCTCTCTCCGTGCCCTACCAGGAAGTGAAGGAACCATGCAACGCAGGTACCCCCGACGGACCGTCATCGCCGCCACCGTCGCGGCCCTCGCCCTCGTCGCGACCGCGTGCGGCGGCAGCGGTGACAGCACCACCGGCAGCGGTGGTCCGGTCACCCTGTCGATGAGCGCGTGGAGCCTGAACTCCACCCCGGAGTTCAAGAAGCTCGCGGAGGCCTTCCACAGCGAGAACCCCGACATCACGGTGGAGTTCAAGGAGTACGACGCCACCAACTACGACACCCAGCTCACCGCCGACCTCGCCGCCGGCAGCGGGCCGGACGTCTTCATCCTGAAGAACCTCAAGAACTTCATCACCTACCAGGGCGGTGACCAGCTGCTCGACGTGTCCGACGTGGCCGACGGCCTCGGGGGCGGCGTCAACGGCCTGGGCAACTACAAGGTGGAGGGCGCCACCTACGCCGTCCCCTACCGCCAGGACTCCTGGTACCTGTACTACAACAAGGACCTGTTCGCGAAGGCCGGCGTGACGCCGCCCGCCGCCACCTGGACGTGGGCGGACTACGAGAAGGCCACCGCCGACCTGACCGCGGGCCTGAAGGCCGCCGGTTCCCCGGCGAAGGCCGCCTACCAGCACGTGTGGCAGTCCACCGTGCAGGGCCTCGCGCTGGCGCAGACGTCGGGCGCCGACATCACCAAGGGCGACTACGGCTACCTCAAGCCCTACTACGAGCGAGCGCTGAAGCAGCAGCAGTCCGGCGCGCAGGTCGACTACGGCACGGCCACCACGAACACCCTGCAGTACCAGGCGCAGTTCGGCACCCAGCAGGCGGCGACGATGCTGATGGGCAGCTGGTACGTCGCCACCCTGATCGCGCAGCAGAAGAAGGGCGACGCGCAGGCGTTCCAGTGGGGCTTCGCGCCCGCGCCGCAGCGCGACGCGAGCACCAAGGACAAGCCGGTCACCTTCGGCGACCCCACCGGGCTGGGCATCAACGCGGGCATCGACGGGGGCAAGACCGCTGCGGCCAAGAAGTTCCTGGCCTTCGCCGCCGGTGAGGGCGGCGCCTCCGCGCTGGCCTCCATCGGCATCACCCCCGCCACGCTGACCGACAAGGTGACCCAGGCCTACTTCGGCGTGCAGGGCGTGCCGACCGACGAGCTGTCCCGCTTCAGCTTCGGCAGCCACGACACCCACGCGGAGAACCCCGTCTCCCCCATGACCGCCGCCCTGCAGAACATCCTGCAGGAGACGCACTCCGCGATCATGTCCGGCAGCACGCCGGTCGACGAGGCGCTCACCAAGGCGGGCGCCCGCGCCCGCAGCGAGGTCATCGAGGCCCAGTGATCCGTGCCGC
>NZ_JBFAAX010000833.1:0-2464 GCF_040639995.1 Actinosynnema sp. NPDC023658
TACGCCTCAATGACCACGGGGATGACCACAGGGCGTCGGCGGTTGATCCGGAACGCCCAGTTCTGCACCTCGCGTGCGATCAGCCGTTCCAGTCCTCCGAAGTCGGTGACGCCGCGTTCGTTCGCGCCGGCCAGGGCTTTCTCGATGGCGGGGATGGCGGAGGCGAAGGTGGAGGTGTCGTGCTCGAAGCCGTGCGCGATGAAGTCCGGCGGTTCGGTGAGCCGGCGCGAGTCCATGTCGACGATCGCGACGACGGTGATGGCACCTTCTTCGCCGAGGGTGCGGCGCTGGGCCAGTGAGGTCTCGGTGACGCCACCGACGGTCTGGCCGTCGACGTAGACGTTGTGGACCTCGACCTTGCCGGTGATGCGGGCGCGGCCTTCGTGGAGGTCGATGACGTGCCCGTTGGCGGCGATGGGCACCTGGTCGCGGTGCACGCCGGTCTTGATGGCGAGTTCGGCGTTGGCGCGCAGGTGGCGTGCCTCGCCGTGCACGGGCAGGACGTTGGCCGGTTGGACGATGTTGTAGCAGTAGACGAGTTCGCCGGCGCTGGCGTGGCCGGAGACGTGGACCTTGGCGTTGCCCTTGTGCACGACGTTCGCGCCGCGGTCGGTCAGGCCGTTGATGACCCGGTAGATGGCGTTTTCGTTGCCGGGGATCAGCGAGCTGGCCAGCATGACGGTGTCACCCTCCTCGACCTGGATGGAGTGGTCTCCACCGGCCATGCGCGACAGTGCGGCCATCGGCTCGCCCTGGGAGCCGGTGCAGACCAGGGTCACCTGGTGGGGCGGCATCCGGTCCATGCGCTTGATGTCGACGACGAGGCCGTCGGGCACCTTGAGGTAACCCAGTTCGGTGGCCACGCCCATGTTGCGGACCATGGAGCGGCCGACGAAGGCGACCTTGCGGCCGTGCGCGTGGGCGGCGTCGAGTACCTGCTGGATGCGGTGGACGTGGCTGGCGAAGCTCGACACGATGACCCGTCGGGGCGTGGTGCGGAACACGTCGTCGATCGCCGGGGCGAGGTCGCGTTCGGCGGTGGTGAAGCCGGGCACGTCGGCGTTGGTGGAGTCGACCAGGAACAGGTCGACTCCCTCCTCGCCGAGGCGGGCGAAGCCGCGCAGGTCGGTGATCCGCCCGTCGAGGGGGAACTGGTCCATCTTGAAGTCGCCGGTGTGCAGGACCAGGCCGGCGGCGGTGCGGATGGCGACGGCGAGGCTGTCGGGGATGGAGTGGTTGACCGCCAGGAACTCCAGCTCGAACGGACCCCGGGACAGCCGTCGCCCCTCCTCGACCTCGACCGTCACCGGTGTGATGCGGTGCTCGACGAGCTTGGCCGTCAGCAGGGCCAGGGTCAGGCGGGAGCCGATGATCGGGATGTCGGGCCGTTCGCGCAGCAGGTACGGCACGCCGCCGATGTGGTCCTCGTGGCCGTGGGTCAGCACGACGGCGATCACGTCGTCGAGCCGGTCGCGGATGCAGCTCCAGTCGGGGAGGATCACGTCCACACCGGGCTGGTGCTCCTCGGGGAACAGCACGCCGCAGTCGACGACGAGCAGCTTGCCCTCGTGTTCGAACACGGTCATGTTGCGGCCGATTTCACCCAGGCCGCCGACGGCGATGACGCGCAATGCGCCGGGGGTGAGGGCCGGTGGAGGAGTGGGGGTTCGAGCCATGGTCACACCCTCACGTTACGTGCGAGTGTGACGGAAGAAAAAATTGCCCCCGGTTCGAGGTGTTCAGTCGTGGGGGAGGTGGGCGCAGAGTGGCGGCGAAGTCCTCGGCGATGCACAGCTGGGCGCGGAGTTCCTCGCAGCGCTCCTCGGCCGTGGTGTGGAACTGGGCGAGGCGGTCAAGATGCTTGTCGTCGTCCTTCGCCGCGGACAGGCCGTCGAGGAGGGTCAGCAGCTCGCGCATCTCCTCCAGCTGGAAGCCCAGCGGCTTCATGCGCTTGATCACCTGGAAGCGGTCGATGTCGGGCTCGGTGTAGAGGCGGAACCCTCCCCGGCTGCGAGCGCTGGGCACGACGAGGCCGACCTCCTCGTAGTAGCGGATCGTGCGCAGCGACAGGCCGGTACGGTCGGCCACCGCGCCGATCTGCATGTGCCCACCCCCATGGTCCATATCCGCCGCCGAATGTGTGATTCGACCATTGTGGCACCCGACGCAGCGCGGGAATCGCGTTCTGATCCTCACCTGCTTGTACGGACTCGGGTTACTGGATAATCACTCGTCTCAGTAGCCCGGAGGACAGCTCACAATGCCCAAGCGGTACCCACCCGAGTTCCGACGCAAGGTCCTCGCCCTGGTGGCGTCCGACTGCGGTGTCACCCAGCTCGCGGTGGACCTCGACATCAGCGACCGGATGCCGCGGGCTCACCGACGATCCAGGCGGCTCGGACTGCTCCGATCGAGCGCATCTGCGTAGTTCTTTGTCATGGCGGCGAGGGCACCTCGTCACCTC
>NZ_JBFAAX010000834.1:0-2456 GCF_040639995.1 Actinosynnema sp. NPDC023658
TAACAATCTCAAAGGAAAACCTCTTGACGAGGTTCATACAATTTACTGGCTATTCGGCACGCTGTTGAGTTCTCAAAGAACACGCGCTCACCATCACTCATCACTGCTGTGATTCGATCCGGGGCTGATGTTCGCCGCGCTCCGTTCCGGTCTCTCTCCGGCCCGTTCCGCGCTGGCAGAGAGAAAGTTACACCCCGCCCAACGCAGAGACAAATCGGGGGTCAGGAGGCACGTCTTCGCAGGTGATACCCCCTGCGAGGGCCCTCAAACCGGATCATGTGTGACCGGGGCCACTCAGACCAGTTTTCCGTGTGGGGTGGAAGGCAGGTGAACAGCCACCGACAGCCCTCCGCCCGGCACTGCCGTGGCCTGCACCTGACCCTCGTGAGCTGCGACGGCGGCCCGCACGATGGACAACCCGAGGCCGGTGCCGGTGCGCGCGGTCCGGTCGGTGCCACCCCGCCGGAACGGCTCGAACAGCTCCTCCACGCGGTCGGGCGCGATCAGCTGCCCCGATGACGAGACCCGCAGCAAGGTCCACTCGGGGCCGCTCTCGGTGCGCACCTCGATCCACCCGCCGGGCATGTTGTGGCGCACGGCGTTCTCCAGCAGGTTCCCGGCGATGCGCTCCAGCAACGCCGGGTCGCCCACGGCGGGTGCCGGGGTCGTCAGGAACGACACGCGCAGCTGGCGTTCCTCGGCCTCCGCCCGCGCGGCCCTCCACGCGGACTCGACGACGGCGTTGAGGTCCACCGGTTCGCGCACCGCCAACCCGAGCCCGTCCGTGCGCGCGAGCAGCAGCAGGGCGCTGACCAGCTGTTCGGCTCGTTCGGTCGCGGCACGCACCACGCCGGCCATGCGGCGCAGCTCCTGGGCGTCGGCGTCGGGGTCCGCGAGCGTGACGTCCAGCTCGGTGCGGATCACGGCCAACGGGGTGCGCAGCTCGTGGGAGGCGTTGGCGACGAACCGCCGTTGCGACTCGAACGCGGCTTGGAGCCGGTCGAGCATCTCGTCGAACGTGTCGGCCAGCTCAGCGACCTCGTCGCGCGGCCCGTCGAGGCGCAGCCGCTCCCCCAGGGACTCGGCGGACAGGCGACGGGCGGCGTCGGTCACGTCGTGCACGGGTTGGAGGACGCGACCGGTGATGGTCCACGCGAGCAGGGCCGCCGCGGCGACCACGCAGAGGAACGCGATGGAGCCGGAGCGCAGCACGTCGTCCCTGGCCTGTTCACCGAGGAGGTCCATCAGCGCGGCGGCGTCGACCTCGCGGCCGTCGACGATGACCGTGCTGCCGTCCGCGAAGCGGGGCGAGGAGGCGATGACGCGGCCGACGAGCAGCCAGCCGAGCAGGAGCAGCAGTCCGCTGACGAACGCGACCAGGCCGGTCGCGAGGAGGGTGAGCCGCGTGCGCAGCCCGGGTCCGCGCCTGCGGGCGAGCTCACGGTTCAGCGTGGGCCTTCTTCGGGGAAGGCTGCCGTGGGCACGCGGTAGCCGGAGCCGACCACGGTGTCGATGATGCCCGGTTCACCGAGCTTCTTGCGCAACGTCATGACGGTGACGCGGACGGTCGTGGTGAACGGGTCGGCGTTCTCGTCCCACACGCGTTCGAGCAGCTCCTCGCTGGAGACCACGGACCCCTTGGCGGCGAGCAGCACCTCCAGCACGCCGAACTCCTTGCGGGTGAGCTCGATGGGCCGGCCGCCGCGGCGCACGGTGCGGCGGGCGGGGTCGAGCTCGACGTCGCGGGCGGTGAGCAGGGGTGGGGTGGCCGGGGTGGCGCGGCGGGCGAGGGCGCGGACGCGGGCGACCAGCTCGGGGAACGCGAACGGTTTGGCGAGGTAGTCGTCGGCGCCGAGGGAGAGGCCCGCGACGCGGTCGTCCACGCCGGCGCTCGCGGTGAGCATCATGACCCTGGTCAGGGCACCGGAGCTGAGGATCTCCTTGCACAGCTCGTCGCCGGACATGCCGGGCAGGTCGCGGTCGAGCACGACCACGTCGTACCGGGTCACGGTCGACTTCTCGTGGCCCGTCTCGCCGTCGTAGGCGACGTCGACCGCCATACCTTCGCGCCGCAGGCCACGCGCGATCGCGTCGGCCAGCGGCACCTCGTCCTCGACTACCAGGATCCGCACCCCACAAAGGTGCCACACATCCCTGAGAACCTGCTTAGCGTGACGCCGCCGGAGGGGCGGGAGAAGGAGCCGGCGGGGGTGGGAGGAAGAGGGAAAAAGCAAAAGCGTCCTCGCCGGACGGGCAGATCAGCAGGATGACCGGGTGGGGACGTCGGCCCCCGTTGCGTCGTGGGCCGGGTTTCGTGTCATCCCGCCGACCTCCCCAAGGGCAACCACACGCGTCAAGGGGGCGACAACAGCGGACGATCGGGCAAGAGGTTCACAGCGCCCCCTTGACACGCGCGGTTGGGCGTAGCCAGGTCGGCGGGATGACACGAAGCCCTT
>NZ_JBFAAX010000835.1:0-2455 GCF_040639995.1 Actinosynnema sp. NPDC023658
CAGCGCGCACGGAGTGGCTCTCGATCATCACCCTGGTGCCGACGAGGTCCGCCATCGGCAGCCGCCGGGTGGCCAGGTGCAGGCGCAGCGCAGCACCCAGACCGCCCGCCGGATCAGCGATGACGGTGGTCCCCGCGTCCGGCCCCGAGCCGACGCCGCTGCGCACGACACCCATCGCCTGCAGCACCCGGATCGCCTCGCGCACGGTCGCCCGGCTGACACCCAGGTCCTCGGCCAGCCTGCGTTCGGCCGGCAGCTGCTGCCCGACCCCCAACCTGCCCGCGCTCAGCTCCGACTCGACGTGCCGCAGCACCACGCCGTACCCGGACAAGACGAACACCTCCTGTGGTCCGACCACAGCCTGGTGTGGTCAGACCACAGAGCCTAGAGTCGTCGCGTGAGAGTCGCGCTGTTCGTCACGTGCCTGGTCGACGGGCTGTTCCCGGACGTCGGCAAGGCCACCGTCCGGCTGCTGGAACGGCTCGGTCACGAGGTGGTCGTCCCGTCCGCCCAGACCTGCTGCGGCCAGATGCACATCAACACCGGCTACCCCGGCCAGGCGCTGCCGGTGATCCGCAACCACGTCACGGCGTTCGAGCACGCCGACGTGATCGTCGCGCCGTCCGGGTCGTGCGCCGGGTCGGTGCGCCACCAGCACGCCGCCGTCGCCCGCGAGCACGGCGACCGGAAGCTGGCGGAGGCCGCCGAGGACACCGCGAAGCGCACCTACGAGCTGTCGGAGTTCCTGGTGGACGTCCTCCAGGTCACCGACGTCGGCGCGTACTTCCCGCACCGCGTGACCTACCACCCGACGTGCCACTCGCTGCGCGTGCTGAAGGTGCAGGACCGGCCGCTCCGGCTCCTGCGCGCCGTCGAGGGCATCGACCTGGTCGAGCTGCCGGCCGCGGAGACGTGCTGCGGCTTCGGCGGCACGTTCGCGCTGAAGAACTCCGACACCTCCACCGCCATGCTGGCGGACAAGATGAGCGCCGTGATGAGCACGAAGGCAGGCGTGCTGACGGCGGGCGACTCGTCGTGCCTGATGCACATCGGCGGCGGCTTGAGCAGGCTGCGCAGCGGTGTCCGCCCGCTGCACCTGGCGCAGGTCCTGGAGCAGACGCGATGACGTTCCTCGGCATGCCGACCGGTGGCGGCAACCTCACCGGCGAACCGTTCCCCAAGGCGGCCAAGAGCGCGCTCGGCAACGCCCAGCTGCGCCGCAACCTCGCCAAGGCCACCACCACGATCCGGGCCAAGCGCGCGAACGTCGTCAGCGAGCTGCCGGACTGGGCGCAGCTGCGCGCGTCCGGTGCGGCGATCAAGGACGAGGTGCTGGCGAACCTGGACGAGTACCTGGTCCGGTTCGAGGAGGCGTTGACCAGCCGCGGCACGCACGTGCACTGGGCGCGTGACGCCGGCGAGGCCAACCGGATCGTCACCGACCTGGTGCGGGCGACCGGCACCCGTGAGGTCATCAAGGTCAAGTCGATGGCCACGGTCGAGATCGGGCTGAACGAGGCGCTGGCGGACATCGGCGTGCACGCCGTGGAGACCGACCTGGCCGAGCTGATCGTGCAGCTGGGCAACGACAAGTCCAGCCACATCCTGGTGCCCGCCATCCACCGCAACCGGACGGAGATCCGAGACATCTTCCGGCGCGAGATGCCGGGCGTCGACCCCGGTCTGACCGACGACCCGCGCGCGCTCGCGGAGGCGGCCCGCAAGCACCTGAGGCACAAGTTCACGACGGTGGACGTGGCCATCTCGGGCGCGAACTTCGGCGTGGCCGAGACGGGGTCGCTGGTGGTGGTCGAGTCGGAGGGCAACGGGCGGATGTGCCTGACCCTGCCCCGGACGCTGATCAGCGTGGTCGGCATCGAGAAGCTGGTGCCGACGTGGCGTGACCTGGAGGTGTTCCTCCAGCTGCTCCCCCGGTCCTCGACCGGTGAGCGGATGAACCCGTACACGTCGGTGTGGACGGGGCCGACCGAGGGCCAGACCAGTCACGTCGTGCTGGTGGACAACGGCCGCACGGCCACCCTGGCGGACCCGGACGGTCGGGCGGCGCTGCGGTGCATCCGCTGCTCGGCGTGCCTGAACTCGTGCCCGGTGTACGAGCGCACCGGCGGCCACGCCTACGGGTCCACGTACCCGGGCCCGATCGGCGCGGTGCTGTCGCCGCAGCTGACGGGCGTCGACCGCAACCCCACGCTGCCGTTCGCGTCGTCGCTGTGCGGGGTCTGCTACGACGTGTGCCCGGTGGCTATCGACATTCCGTCCATGCTCGTTCACCTGCGGAAACGGGTCACCGAGTCGAAGGGGACGACGCCGGAGTCGACGGCCATGCGGGCGCTGGCGTGGGCGATGTCGGACGCCCGGCGGTGGCGTCGGCTGATCCGGCTGGGCAGGTTCGGGCGTGTGGCGAGCCGGCACGTGCCGCTGCCGGGCTGGACGA
>NZ_JBFAAX010000836.1:0-2445 GCF_040639995.1 Actinosynnema sp. NPDC023658
GATCGTGTGGCGTGGGTCTCCGGCTGGCGGGTAAACGCTGCCATGACCGAATCCGACGAACGACCCCTGAACCCCGATCCACCCCGCTCCCCCGGCACGCCGGAGCTGAGGGAACCGTCCCTGGAGGTGCCGGCGGTCTCCCGCGACGCGCCCACCACGCAGGACGTCACCGAGGAGGCCGGTTCGGTCGAACCACCGGACTGAGCGCCGGGGGCCGGGTAGGTGCCGCAGCAGGGCGTTACGGCAGCGTGGGCAGGTAGGTGGGCGCGCGCCGCACGGGCGCGGCCCGTTCGAACGCCGCCGCGAACCGCAGGACCGCGGCGTCCGCCCCGTGGCCGGCCATGAACGACACGCCGATCGGCAGCGGACCGGCGAAGCCCGCCGGGACCGTGGCGTTCGGGTAACCGGAGACCGCCGCGGGCGTGGAGGAGCCCAGCCCGACGGGGTCGCCCGCGTAGTCGGTCCGCCACGCCGGGGCGTTGGTCGGGGCCATGATCACGTCGAGGCGGTGGACCTCCATCACCTCGTCGATGGACCGGCGGGCCAGGTCGGTCGCGGTGCGGCGCTGGTCGAGGTAGGTGGGGTCGGTGATCGACGGCGCCTTCTCGGCCTCGAAGAACAGGTCCTGACCGAACCGGCTCAGCTCGACCGGGTCCGCCTCGTTGAACTCGATCAGCGCCCGCAACGTCCGCGGCACGCCCGTCCGCGTCGCGAGGTACGCCTCCAGGTCGTGCCTGAACTCGGTGAGCAGCGCCCGCAGCCCGGCCGTCGCGATCAGGTCCTGGTACGGCAGGTCGACCTCGACGACCGTGACGCCGCCGCGCCGCAGGACATCCACCGCCGACTCCACCACCCGGTCCGCCTCGGCGTCGTGCCCCGCCCGGCGCCAGACGCCCACCCGTGCGCCGCGCAGCGCGTCGGGCGTGAGCGCGGCGGCGTAGTCGACCCCGCGCCCTTCCAGGACCGACATCAGGATCGCGGCGTCCACGACGTGCCGCGCCACGGGGCCCGCCGTGTCCTGCCGGGTCGAGATGGGCACGATGCCGGCGCCGCTGACCCGGCCGTGCGTGGGCTTGAAGCCGACGACGCCGCTCTGGCTCGCCGGGCACACGATCGACCCGTTGGTCTCGGTGCCCACCGCGACCTGCGCCAACGACGCCGCGACCGCCGCGCCCGACCCCGACGAGGAGCCGCACGGGTTGCGGTCGAGCACGTGGGGGTTGTTGGTCTGCCCGCCGGCGCCCGACCAGCCGGAGGTGGACCAGGCGGAGCGGAAGTTGCCCCACTCCGACATGTTCGTCTTGCCGAGCACGACGGCCCCCGCCGCGCGCAGGCGGACGACCAGTTCGGCGTCCTCCGCCGGCGGCACGCCCAGCGCCCGCGACCCCGCCGTGGTGCCCAGCCCCCGCGTGTCGATGTTGTCCTTGAGCAGCACCGGGATGCCGTCCAACGGCCCGAGGGCCCGACCCAGCGCCCGCCGCCGGTCGCTCTCGGCGGCCTGGGCCGGCGCCTCCGGGTTCACCAGCAGGACCGACCGCACCTGCCGGTCCACCGCGGCGATGCGCTCCAGGTAGGCGCGGGTCAGCTCGACCGAGGTCAGCGCGCCGGCGTCCATCCGCTCGACCAGCTCGGGGATCGTGACCGCGTCCAGGTCGAGGTCCGGGCGCGGGCCGGCCTCACCGTGGGCGGGCGGTGCGCCGACGAGGAGCTGCGGCGGCGCGGCGGGCGCGGTGGACATGGCGTACATGCCAAGCCGGCGGGCGGTCCACGTCAACCCGCCGGTCGTTACATCTGTGTTTCGACGGGCCCGGGACGGGGAATGCTCGCCCTCCGCACGCGTGAAACCCCAGGACGGCCGGTGACCCCGGTCATACCACGCGGCCCGGGATGACGAACCTCACCCAGCCACCGGTCGGGCTTGACCGCTCTTGATCGGGGTACACGGATGCCACCCCACGGGGCATGACCCCCACCAACCGAGCCATCCGAGGTGAACCATGTGCGGAATCGCCGGTGAGGTCGTGACCGGCCAGGTCGATCGCCCGGACCCCGACGCCGTGGCCCGCATGACGGCGGCCATGCGGTCGCGCGGACCGGACGGCGAGGGGCACTGGTCGGCGGGGCGGGTCGCCCTCGGCCACCGCAGGCTCTCGATCATCGACCTCTCCGACACCGGCTCCCAGCCGATGGTCGACCCGGACCTCGGGCTGGCCGTCGCGTTCAACGGGTGCGTCTACAACTACCGGGAACTGCGCGCGGAGCTGTCGGACCGGTACCGCTTCACGTCCACCAGCGACACCGAGGTCGTGCTGAAGGCCTACGACCGCTGGGGCGACCGGTTCGTCGAGCACCTGGTCGGCATGTTCGCCATCGCCCTGGTCGACCAGCGGCGCGACCGCGTGCTGCTGGTCCGCGACCGGCTGGGCATCAAGCCGCTGTACGTCG
>NZ_JBFAAX010000837.1:0-2444 GCF_040639995.1 Actinosynnema sp. NPDC023658
CGTTCGGCGTGGAGGCGCACGTGCGGGACGGCAGGCGCGGTCGCACCGGTTCGGACGCCACCCTGGTCCTGGTGGCGGGGGAGAGCGGGTTCGGGTTCCGCCGCGGCCGGGTGTGGGGTGTGCACGTCGCGTGGAGCGGGAACCACCGCACCTACGCCGAACGGGTGCCCACCGGCGAGGCCGTGATCGGAGGCGGCGAGCTGCTGCTGCACGGCGAGGTCCGGTTGGCGCCGGGGGAGGCCTACACGACCCCCGAGGTGTTCGGCTCCTGCGGCGACGGGCTGGACGAGCTGTCCGCCCGCTTCCACCGCCACCTGCGGTCGAGGCCCCACCACCCGAGCGGTCCGCGGCGCGTGGTGCTCAACACCTGGGAGGCCGTCTACTTCGACCACGACCTGAACCGGCTGTGCGCCCTGGCCGACCGCGGCGCGGTGGTGGGCGCGGAGCTGTTCGTGCTGGACGACGGCTGGTTCCGGGGCAGGCGCGACGACACCGCGGGCCTGGGGGACTGGTACGTCGACGAGGAGGTCTGGCCCGACGGCCTGCACCCGCTGGTGGACCACGTCCGGTCGCTGGGCCTGGAGTTCGGCCTGTGGGTGGAGCCGGAGATGGTCAGCGCGGACTCCGACCTGCTGCGACGCCACCCGGACTGGGTGCTGTCGACCGGTGGTCGTCGTCCGCCGCTGGTGCGCGGGCAGTACGTGCTCGACCTGACGCACCCGGAGGCGCGCGCTCACGTGCTGGAACGCCTGGACGTGCTGGTCGACGAGTACCGGCTCGCCTACCTGAAGTGGGACCACAACCGCGACCTGGTCGACGCGGGCGACTCCCGCACCGGCCGCGCGGCCGTGCACGCCCACACGCTGGCGGTCTACGGGCTGCTGGACGAGCTGCGCCGACGTCACCCCGGCCTGGAGGTCGAGTCCTGCTCCTCCGGCGGGTCGCGGGTGGACCTGGGCATCCTGGAGCGCACCGACCGCGTGTGGGCCAGCGACTGCATCGACGCGCTGGACCGGCAGGGCATCCAGCGCTGGACCGGACTGCTGCTGCCGCCCGAGCTGGTGGGGTCGCACATCGGCGCGGCCCGGTCGCACACCACGGGGCGCAGGCACGACCTCTCCTTCCGCGCCGGCACCGCGCTGTTCGGCCACCTGGGCATCGAGTGGGACCTCACCGCCGCCGACCGGGACGAGCTGGCCGAGCTGGCGGGCTGGGTGGGGTTCTACAAGGAGGTCCGCGGCTGGCTGCACCGCGGCCGGGTGGTGCGCGCCGATTCGCCGGATCCCGCGGTCCTGGTCCACGGAGTCGTGTCCGCCGACGACGGGCAGGCGTTGTTCGCCATCGTCGCGATGGCGTCGGGGACGACCACCTCGCCGGGGCGAGTGCCCCTGCCCGGTCTGCCGCCCGACAGCCGGTTCACCGTCCGCCCCGTGCGGCACGCCGCCCTGCCACCGTCCACGGCCCTGGTCCAGGTGCCGTGGTTGTCCACCGGTGTCCGCCTCTCCGGCCGCGAACTGGCGGAGGTGGGGGTGCAGGTGCCGCCCCTGCACCCCGAGCAGGCCCTGTTGCTGCACGTGGTGCGCGAGGAGAGCGCGTGACCGCCGTCGACCCGGTCCGCCGCGACGCCCGGCCGTCGACGCCGTGCGGTCCTGCCGGGCCGACCCCTCGTTGACCCCGAGCCGCCCCCTCGTCGGCCCCGGCCTCCGGGGCGACGCCCTGTTCCGGCAACCGTCCATCCCTCACCGTGGAGCACCGATGCGACACCGACCGGCAAGATCCCGCATGACCATCGGCGCGGTGACCGCCGTGCTGCTGCTGGCAGCCCTGTCCCCGACGGCCCCGACCGCCTCCGCCCGGTCCGACCCCGCCGCCGAGACCCTGCGCGTGGACCTCGCCACGACCACCGGGGCGTTCCGCGGCGGCGCGACCGGCATCCTCTACGGGCTGGGCGACGCCGGTGTGCCCTCCCGCGACCTCATCGCCGGCATGAAACCCCGCACCATCGCCCAGAAGCCACCGGACGGCGAGCAGCACCCCAACGGCGACGCCCTGGTCGTGGCCGACGACCTGTTCGCCTCCGGCGGCGCGGACGTCTACATCAACTCCCAGGACATCTACAGCGCCTGGCCCTACCAGGACCTGGGCGTCGACGACTACCTCGCCCGGCTGCGCCCGCAACTGGAGAAGGTGGCCGCGCGCCCGGACCGCGACCGGTTCGTGTGGACGATCTTCAACGAGCCGGACTGGATCTGGTACGGCGACTGGGCCACCAAGAAGGACCGGTTCCTGGCCGACTGGACGAAGGTCTACCGCACGGTCAAGTCCGTGCTGCCGCACGCGCGCATCGACGGACCCGGCGACGCCGCCTACCGCCCGGACCGGCTGCGCGACTTCCTCACCTACGCCGCCGCCAACGACGTGCTGCCGGACATCGTCACCTGGCA
>NZ_JBFAAX010000838.1:0-2438 GCF_040639995.1 Actinosynnema sp. NPDC023658
CGAGGCGGCGCAGGTGGTGACCGCGCGGCACGACGTGCTGCGCACCGGCATCGACCTCGACGGCTACTCGACGCCCATGCAGCTCGTCCACGGGACCGCCGTGATGCCGGTCGACCACCGCGACCTCACCGGGCTGGACGACGAGGCGGTGGACGCGGCGATCCGCGACTGCACCGCGACCGAGCGGGCGACCCCGTTCGACCTGGCCGTGCCGTCGCTGGTGCGCCTGATCGCGCACGAGTGCGACGGCCACGCCTGGTGGCTCACGATCACCGAGTGCCACGCGGTCATCGAGGGCTGGAGCCACCACACGCTGCTGATGGACGTGCTGGACTGCTACCGGCAGATCCGCGACCGCGGCGTGCCCGACCCGTTCGAGCCGCCGGACCTGAGGTTCGCGGACTTCATCGCGGCCGAGCTGGCGTCGCTGGCGTCGGAGGAGGACCGGGAGCACTGGCGCGCGGTGGTCGAGGCGCACCCGAGGTTCACCGTGCCCGAGGGTTGGGGTGACGCGGAGGCCGCACGCGAGTCGATCGTGCACCGGGTGCCGTTCGTCGACCTGGAACCACGCCTGCGCTCGCTCGCGGCAGCCGCCGGGGCGTCGCTCAAGAGCGTGATCCTGGCCGCGCACTTCACCGTGCTGAGCCGGCTGACCGAGCAGGAGACGTTCGTCAGCGGTCTGGTGCAGCACGGCAGGCCCGAGGTGGAGGGCGCGGAACGCGTCTACGGCATGTTCCTCAACAGCCTGCCGTTCGCGCACGACCGCCGCTCGACCACCTGGCACGACCTGGTGCGGTCGGTGTTCGAGCAGGAGGCGCGGCTGTGGCCGCACCGCCGGTTCCCCATGCCGGTCATCCAGCAGGAGCTGGCCGGGGGAGAGCGGCTGCTGGACGTGCGGTTCAGCTTCCACGACTTCACCATGGTCGATCGCGGCCTGGTGGACTACGAGGCGAGCATCGACGACAGCCCCACCGAGTTCCCGCTCGCGGTGCTGGTGCGGCTCGGGCACGTGTTCCTGATGGCCGACAGCGCGCGGCTGTCGCGGCGCAACGTCGACCGGATCGGCGCCCTGTACCGCGAGGTGCTCACCGCGATGGCGGACGACCCGGACGGCGACCCGCGCGAGGTGCGGCTGCCGGAGCAGGAGCGCCGCCGGGTGCTCGACCAGCCGACGAACGTCCTGGAGGGCGGCTTCACCGGGTCGGTGCTCGCCGGGTTCGAGGAGCAGGCGAGCCGCACACCCGACGCGGTGGCGGCCACGCTCGGCGCGGAGTCGGTGACCTACGCCGAGCTGGACCGCGACGCCAACCGGCTCGCCCACCACCTGCGCGCCCTCGGCGTCGGCGCGGAGTCCGTGGTGGCCGTGCTGGTCGACCGCGGTCCGGAACTGCTCACCGCCCTGCTGGCGACGTGGAAGGCCGGTGGCGCGTACGTGCCGCTCGACCCGTCCTACCCGGCCGAACGGCTGGCGACCACCGTCACCGACGCGGGCGCGACGGTCGTGGTCACCCAGGCGCGCTACCGCTCGCGGTTCCCCGACGAGGTGCCGGTCGTGGCGCCCGCGGCGGACGCCGCCTGGCCGGACACGCGGCCGGACACGGCGATCGACCTGGACGCGCTCGCGTACGTCATCTTCACGTCCGGGTCGACGGGTCGGCCGAAGGGCGTGCAGATCAGCCACCGCGGCCTGGCCAACCACGTGCGGTGGGCTGCGGTCGAGCTGGCCGGCGGCGACGGCGGCGCACCGCTGTTCTCCTCGGTCGCGTTCGACCTGGTGGTGCCCAACCTGTACGCGCCGCTGGTGACGGGGCGGCGGGTCGCGTTCCTGCCGCAGGACGCGGACCTGGCCGACCTCGGCGCGTGGCTGGTGGCGGCCGGGCCGTTCAGCTTCGTCAAGCTGACCCCCGGCCACCTGGACGTGATCAGCGGGCAGGTGCCGCCCGGCACCCACCTGGCCGACGTGCTCGTGGTCGCGGGCGAACCGCTGGGCCGGGCCGTCGTGCGGCGGTGGCGCGAGGTGTCGCCGGGAGGCCGGCTGATCAACGAGTACGGCCCCACGGAGGCGTCGGTCGGCACCAGCACCTACCCGGTCACCGGGGAGCCGACGGCGGACGTGCTGCCGATCGGGCTCCCGTTGCCGGGCATGACGATGTACGTGCTCGACGCCCGGATGAACCCCGTGCCGCTGGGCGTGCCCGGCGAGCTGTACGTCGGCGGCACGGGCGTCGCCCGCGGCTACGCGGGCCAACCGGCGATGACGGCCGCGCGGTTCCTGCCGGACCCGTTCGGCGGTGACCGCCTGTACCGCACCGGCGACCTGGCCCGCCGGCTCGACGACGGCAACGTCGAGTTCCTCGGCCGGGTGGACGACCAGGTCAAGATCCGCGGCTACCGGGTGGAACCGGGCGAGGCGTCGCCGAGTACCCGGCGTTCGGGCA
>NZ_JBFAAX010000839.1:0-2438 GCF_040639995.1 Actinosynnema sp. NPDC023658
GCCAGGACGGCGACCCTGCTGCGCACCACCCACTCCTGCGTGGGCGTCATGGACGAGGCGTCGTCCAGGTACCGGATCGCCAGGTCGTGGTCGGTCCTCCCGGCGTGCAGCCAGGCGGCCGAGACGGCGAACTTCGGGTCGGACGGGTGCAGCGCCGCCGCGTCGGCCGCCTGCCGCAACGCCTCCTCGACGCGACCGAGGGAGTCGAGGAAGTCGATCCGGCTCTCCAACGCCCACCGGTGCGCGGGATCGAGCGCGAGCGCCCGCCCGACGGCGGTCAGCGCCTCGTCGTGACGGTGCCGGTCGCTGAGCACCCAGGCGTGCTCGACGTGCAGCCGGGGGTCCAGGGGCACCGCTGCCAACGCGGCCTCGACCGCCCGTTCGGCCTCCTCGTAGCGGTGCTGGAGGCGCAGGGCGGTGGTCCGCCACTCCAGTGCGTCGGGGTACTGCGGGTCGCGTTCGAGCGCCGCGTCGAAGCACGCCCTCGCCTCCGCGTACTCGGCCGCGGCGGCGTGGACGCGGCCCAGCGTGAAGTGCGCCTTGGCGACCTCCGGGCGGCGGCGGACCGCTTCCCCGGCCGTCGCCTTCGCCTCGTCGAGCCGGGTCAGGTTCGCCAGGGCGACCGCGTTCCAGACCAGGACGCGCCAGTCCTCGGGCGCGAGCCGCCGCGCCTCGGTGAAGGCCGCGAGCGCGTCCCGGGGCCGCCACGCGTCGAGGTGGACCCGGCCGAGGGCGAGCCGGAGCGGAACGCTGTCCGGGTGCCGGGTGAGCGCCTCGGTGGCCACGGCGGCGGCCTCGTCGTCCCGGAACGCTCGGGCCAGGGCGGCGACGCGCCACGCGGTCAGGCGGTCGTCGTCATCGTCGGTGAACAGCTCGGCGGCCTCGGTGTACCGGTGCCGGGCCAGCAGCAGCCGACCGCGCGCCACCCGCAGGTCGACGTCGTCCGGCTCGTCGGGGGAGTGGGCGCGCAGGGCCAGCGCTTCGGCCTGGGCCAACTCCCCTCGGCGGCGCAGCCGGTCGATCTCGGCGGCGGTGGGCATGAGTCCCCCTCGGTGGCCCGATCCGTTGTCGATCACAGTGCACCGTAGTCACCGCACGGGCACGCCTTCGTTCGAGTGACCGTTGCGGCAAGCGGAGTATTTCCTTTGCGGTGACGGGATCGTTACAGTCTGCTTCTGGGAACGCTCCCAGAGACGACAACGAAGGGGTTGTTGTGCGAAATCTGCTGGCGGCGGTGGCCGCTGTGGTGTCGATAGCCGGGTTGGTGGTGATCGGCGGGGCCAGCACTGCGGGTGCGGCTCCCGTCTGCGCTGTGGACTACAAGCTCAACCAGTGGGCCACCGGGTTCACCGCCAACGTGACCGTGACCAACCAGTCCGCTCCGGTCACCTCGTGGAAGCTCACCTGGACGTTCTCCGGGAACCAGTCGGTCTCGTCCGGGTGGAGCGCCGACGTGAAGCAGTCCGGCGCCGTGGTGACGGCGTCCAACATGCCGTGGAACGGTGCCCTGGGCACCGGCGCGAGCGCCGCGTTCGGCTTCCAGGCGACCTACAGCGGCACGAACGCGACGCCGACCGACTTCGCGTTCAACGGTGTCTCGTGCAGTGGTGACGGTCCGACGACGACCACCACCACGTCCTCGACCACGTCCTCCACCACGTCGACGACATCCACCACGACGAGTACTACTACGACGACGACCACGACCACGACCGGCAACGAGGGCGGCTGCGGTTCCGCGACGTTGTGCGACGGCTTCGAGCAGCAGACCGGGTCCACCCCGTCCGGCCGCTGGACCGTCGGCGCGGCCAACTGCACCGGCCAGGGCACGGTCAGCATCGACAGCTCGGTCGCGCACAGCGGCTCGAAGTCGGTGCGCGTCAACGGCGGGTCCGGCTACTGCAACCACATCTTCTTCGGCACGCCGATGAGCGGCAGCTCCGCCGTTCACGGCCGGTTCTACGTCCGCCACACCACCGCCCTGCCTCAGTCGCACGTGACCTTCATGGCCATGAAGGACTCGAACGACGGTGGCAAGGACCTGCGCATGGGCGGCCAGAACTCGGCGATGCAGTGGAACCGCGAGTCCGACGACGCCACCCTGCCCGAGCAGAGCCCGACGGGTGTCTCGAAGAGCAAGCCGCTGCCCACCGGCCAGTGGAACTGCGTGCAGTTCACCGTCGACCCGGCGGGCCGGCTGTCCACCTCGCTGAACGGCGCGGTGGTCGAGGGCCTGGTGGCCGACGGCGTGCCCACCGCCGACGTCGACCGGCAGTGGTTGGCCAAGACCAACTGGCGTCCCACCGTCACCGACTTCCGGCTCGGCTGGGAGAGCTACGGCGACGGCGCGAACACCCTCTGGTACGACGACGTGGCGATCGGGTCCTCCCCGATCGCGTGCTGAGCTGAGCGGCCGGGGAGGACCGCTGTCAACCGAC
>NZ_JBFAAX010000840.1:0-2435 GCF_040639995.1 Actinosynnema sp. NPDC023658
CGAGCCGGTCGACCAGCGCGGTGGCTTGGTCCACGCCGCGCTCGGACAGGCTCACGCCGGGCTGTCGGCCCGCGAGGACGCCCGCTCCGTTGGCGGTGGAGCGGGCGTGTCGCAGCAAGATCACGGTAGCCACGGGGCCAGCCTATGTCGGGGCGAGCAGTCCCATCGACAGCAGCCCCATCAGGACGATGCCCAGCAGCAGCCGGTACCACACGAACGCCGAGTAGCTGTGCTTGGAGACGTAGCGCAGCAGCCAGGCGATCGTGGCGTAGCCGACGGCGAACGCGACGATCGTGGCGACGATCATCTGCGGCACGGACGCGGCGTTGGGCTCGGACCGGTCGAGCACGTCGGGGATGCTGAACAGGCCGGCGCCGAACACGGCGGGCAGGGCCAGCAGGAACGAGTAGCGGGCGGCGGCGGCGCGGTCCAGGCCGAGGAACAGGCCCGCGGTGAGGGTCCCGCCGGAGCGCGACACACCGGGGATGAGCGCCAGGGCCTGCGCCAGGCCCATGCCGACGGCGTCCTTGAGCTGCAGCTGGTCGCGCTCGTGGCGGGCGAACTGGTCGGCCAGGCCGAGCAGCAGGCCGAACACGATGAGCACGGTGGCGGTGATCCACAGGTTGCGCAGCGAGGAGCGGATCTCGTCCTTGAACAGGTAGCCGAGCACGGTGATCGGGACGGACCCGATGATCACGTACCAGGCCATCCGGTAGTCCTGGGTCTGCCGCGCGGCCTTGCTGACCAGGCCGCGGAACCAGGCCGCGATGAAGTTGCCGATGTCCCTGGCGAAGTAGATCAGCACCGCGACTTCGGTGCCCAGCTGGATGACCGCGGTGAACGACGCGCCCGCGTCGTTGCCGAAGAACAGCGTGGAGACGATCCTGACGTGCGCCGACGAGGAAATGGGCAGGAATTCCGTGAGTCCTTGGACGAGTCCTAGGACGAGGGCCTGCAACCAGCTCAACTACCCACTCCTGCCAGATCCAGAGCTTCGGTCGCCGTGCGGAGCGCGGCGATCCCCTGATCGAGATCTTGCAGCATGGGCGAAAGGGTGAGCGTGGTGACCCCCGCTTCGGCGTAGGCGCGCATCTTGTCGGCGATGCGCTCCTTGGGTCCGAGCAGGGAGGTGCCGTCGAGGAACTCGACGGGCAGCGCGGCCATGGCGCCGTCGTAGTCCTTGGCGAGGTAGCGGTCCTGGACCTCGGCGGCCTCGGCGGCGAAGCCCATGCGGGCGGCGTTGTCGTTGTAGAAGTTCTTCTGCCTGCTGCCCATGCCGCCGACGTAGAGCGCCGCGTAGGGGCGGATGCGGTCGGCGCAGGCACGCCAGTCCTCCCCCACGACCGTGGGGACGGTGGCGACGACGTCGAACCCGTCGAGGGACTTGCCCGCCTTCTCGCGGCCGGCCTTCAGCGACGCCAGGGCGTCGCCGGAGTGCTCGGGCGACAGGAACAGGGCGAGCCACCCGTCCGCGATCTCGCCGGCCAGCTCGACGTTCTTCGGGCCCACGGCGGCCAGGTACACGGGGATGTGCTCGCGCACGGGGTGCACGGTGAGGGTGAGGGACTTGCCGGGGCCGTCGGGCAGCGGCAACGTGTAGTGCTCGCCGGCGTAGCTGACGCGGTCGCGGCGCAGGGCGGAGCGCACGATGTCGACGTACTCGCGGGTGCGGCCCAGGGGCTTGTCGAACCGCACGCCGTGCCAGCCCTCCGACACCTGCGGCCCGGACACGCCCAGGCCGAGGCGGAACCGGCCGCCCGACAGCGAGTCCAGGGTGGCGGCGGTCATCGCGGTCATCGCCGGTGTCCGCGCGGGGATCTGCAGGATCGCGCTGCCGACGTCGACGCGTTCGGTCTGCGCGGCCACCCACGCCAGGACCGTGGGCGCGTCGGAGCCGTAGGCCTCGGCGGCCCACACCACCGAGTAGCCCAGTCGGTCGGCTTCCCTGGCCAGTTCGAGGTTCGCGGCGTCGTTGCCCGCGCCCCAGTACCCGAGGTTCAGTCCCAGTCGCACGAGCGGTGACCCTACCGGTCGGTAACCTGGTGCGCCAGGGCGGGCCGCGGCCGTCGTGGCCCGATCGTGACGCGATTCGGCCTTGACAGGCGCGCGCCACGACCCGCCGGAAAGTCGATCACCCCTTAGGCTCGCCCGCGTGGAACAGCGATACCTCGGGCGCAGCGGTCTGCGGGTTTCCCGGATGGCCCTGGGCACGATGACCTGGGGCCGGGACACCGACGCGGACGAGGCGGCCACCCAGCTGCTGGCCTTCGCCGAGGCGGGCGGCACGCTGGTGGACACCGCCGACGTGTACGTGGTGGGCGAGCGCTAGGGGATCCTGGGCGGCCTGCTGGGCGAGGTCGTGCCGCGCGACGAGCTGGTGATCGCCACGAAGGCGGTGGCGCGGCGCTACGACGGCCCGTTCGGCGGCGGCGCGT
>NZ_JBFAAX010000841.1:0-2431 GCF_040639995.1 Actinosynnema sp. NPDC023658
CCGAGCATGGCGAACCCGACGACGAAGCTGAGCACCGTGCACACGGTGAACACGCGGCTGCGGAACAGGCGCATGGGCAGCATCGTCACCGCGCCGCTCTCGCTCTACCTCGACGGCGCCAAGACCGGCAGCCTCACGCTCACCTCGAAGTACTCCTGGCGCTACGGCGGCTACCCGTACGCCAACGACCCCGGCCAGGGCAAACCGCACCACCTCTACGACTCCACCCGCGCCCTGTTCCCGCGCACGCTCCAGGCGGGCTCGAAGGTCAAGCTCCAGGTCGACGCGGGCGACAGCGCGCCGTCCTACACGATCGACCTGGCCGACTTCGAACTCGTCGCGCCGGCGGCCACGCGGCCCGCCAACTCCGTCTCGGTCACCGAGCACGGCGCCACCCCGAACGACGGCACGAACGACAACGCGGCCTTCGACGCCGCGGTCGCCGCCGCGAAGGCCTCGGGCCGCGAGGTGTGGATCCCGGCGGGCCGCTTCACGGTCACCAAGCACATCACCGTCGACCAGGTCACCGTCCGCGGCGCGGGCCACTGGCACAGCGTGGTCGCGGGCGACCGGGTCGGCTTCTACGGCCTCGGTGAGCCGTCGAGCTGCGGTCAGGGCGGCAACGGCGGCGTGAGCTCGCGCGTCGGCCTGCACGACTTCGCGATCATCGGGGAGGTCACCAACCGGGTCGACTGCGACCAGACCAACGCCATCGGCGGCGCGCTGGGCGGCGGCTCGGAGATCACCGGCATGTTCCTCCAGCACACCAAGGTCGGCCTCTGGCTGGACGGCCCGTTCTCCGGCCTCACCATCCGCGACAACAAGGTCGTCGACCAGCTGGCCGACGGCCTGAACCTGCACCGCGGCATCAGCAACGTGCTCATCGAGAACAACCTCTTCCGCAACATCAGCGACGACGGCATCGCGTTCTGGTCCGAGCAGCAGGCCGACTACGGCAACACCATCCGCCGCAACACCGTCGTGGTGCCGATGAAGGCCAACGGCATCGCGATCTACGGCGGCCGGGACAACGTCGCCACCGAGAACGTCGTGGCCGACACCCAGGACCAGGGCGGCGGCATCCACGTCGGCAACCGGTTCTCGTCGGTGCCGCTGTTCGGCACCACCACCCTGTCGAAGAACACGACGCTGCGCGCGGGCGTGCTCGACTCCAACTGGCAGTTCGGCGTCGGCGCGCTGTGGTTCGACGCCCGCGACGGCGCGATGAGCGGCCGGATCGACGTCACCGACACCGACCTCGTCGACAGCAACTACGAGGCCATCCAGTTCATCAGCGGCACCATCACCAACGTCCACTTCGACGGCGTGCGCATCAACGGCGCCGGCACGTTCGGCATCCAGCTCCAGTCGCCGGGTGCGGCGTCGTTCACCAACGTCACCGCCACCGGGCTCGGCCGGGCGGGCATCTACAGCTGCCTGGGCGAGAACGCCTTCCAGATCACCAGGGGCACGGGCAACTCCGGCTGGGACGGCCCGGCGTACTGCGGCGCGTGGCCGGACCCGGTCTACACCGACCCGACCACCCCGCCGACCAGCACCACCACCACCACCACCACGACCACGACGACCACGACTGTTCCGCCGGGCGGCAACCTGGCCCGCGGCAAGTCGGTCAGCGCGTCCACCGCGAACGGCGGCTTCCCGGCGTCCAACGCCGTCGACGGTGACGCGAACACCTACTGGGAGAGCGCGAACAACCAGTTCCCCCAGTCGTTGACGGTCGACCTGGGCCGGTCGGAGAACGTGGGCCGCCTGGTGCTGAAGCTCCCGCCCGCCACCGCCTGGGAGGCCCGCACGCAGACGTTGGGCGTGTCGGGCAGCACGGACGGCGGCACGTACGGCCAGGTCGTGGCGTCCACGGGCTACCGGTTCGACCCGGCGTCCGGCAACCAGGTCACCATCCCGGTCTCCGGGACGCACCGCTACCTGCGGCTGACGTTCACCGGCAACACCTCCTGGCCCGCGGCCCAGCTGTCCGAGCTGGAGGTGTACGCGTCATCGACGACGACCACCACCACGACCACGACGACGTCGGTTCCCCAGGGCAACGTGGCGCGTGGCAAGGCGGTCCAGGCGTCGGCCGCCGGAGGCTTCCCGGCCTCCAACGCGGTGGACGGTGACGCGAACACCTACTGGGAGAGCCCGAACAACCAGTTCCCGCAGTCGTTCACGGTCGACCTGGGCAGCCGGATCGCGGTGAAGCGGGTCGTGCTGAAGCTGCCGCCCGCCGCCGCGTGGGGCGCCCGCACGCAGACGATCAGCGTGTCGGGCAGCACGGACGGCGGCACGTACAGCCAGCTCGTCGCGTCGACCGGGTACCGGTTCGACCCGGCGTCCGGCAACCAGGTGAGCGTGCCGGTGTCGGCCGACCACCGCTACCTGCGGCTGACCTTCACCGGCAACACCGGCT
>NZ_JBFAAX010000842.1:0-1695 GCF_040639995.1 Actinosynnema sp. NPDC023658
CCCACCGCTGGACGAGCGGCCTGAGCTTGTCCTGTCTTCCGCGTGCGGGTCTCGCACCAACCGACCTGAGGTGAGGGCGGTTGAGGCCCATCGCGGCCCTGTTGAACGGCCTGCTGCCGAACCACGGCCGGGCTGCAGGGCGCCTCCGGCCGACCTCCGGGGAACGAGTCGGGATCACCAGGCATGAAGATCGCGGTGCCGGCGCAGGACCGTTCCGGGCGTACCAGCAGCCGGAACCGACGAAGCACTCGACTGGGAAGTCGGTACAGCAGTGCCGCGAGGAACCTTGTCACCGGGTGAGAACCGCGGACGCGTGATCCTTGAAGCAGCGCAGGGTGGCCTGACGCCACACCTGGGTGCCTACCGCGCCGGGCGCGGCGTCGAAGACGTGCTGACCGTAGTGGACTTCGATCAGGTGGCAGGGGACGTCGCCGCGGTGAAGCCGGTCGTACAGCCGTCGGGTGCCGTCGGGCGCCACGATGTAGTCGGAGGCCCCACGGTGAGAAGGGTGGGGGGTGTCTGAGGGGTGACGTGGTTCGCCGGCGTGTAGCCGCGCCAGTTGTTGGTCTTGACGAGCAGGGTGTGCAGGGCTCGCATGGTGGTGTAGTCGTGTGGTTTGCCGAGGTTGCTGAGGTAGGAGACGCCGTCCGCCGCGTCGCCCCAGAACACGACTTGCGTGTGTCTGGGGAACTGGGCCTTGTGCTGGCGGGAGTAGTACTCGAGGTCGGACAAACCCATGTCCTGCCGCAGGAACCTGATCTGGTCCTGCGCCGTGCTCGTCGACTCGAGGCCGACGTAGTACTTCCACCGCTCGTTGTACCTCGCGAGCCGGTTCTCTTCCTGGCTCTTCATGTGCTTGTAGATGAAGGCGAAGTAGGAGGTCTGGCTCTTCATGTCGGCCAACCACCTGCTGCCGCCCTGGTGGATGTTCGTGAAGTAACCACCCATGGCTGCGCCGGGCACCATCAGCGTGTGCGTCTTGAGCCAGTTGCCGGTGTTGGCGTTGATGCCCTTCGCGATGTGCAGGGCGCATTCCCGCACCTGGGCGGTGTTCTCCAGGTTCGTCTCGATCGGCATGACGCACTGCAGCGAGGTGAGCCCTTCGCTCTTCGCCCGGTTGATGATCCCGCTCATGTCGTTGACGAACTTGTCCGCGTTGCCCGTCAGCCTTCCGTCGCGCTGGAGCCAGACGCGCTGGTACAGGTAGACGTTAATGTCACGGTAGATGTCCGATCGATGTTTGGTGTCGGGATGTCGCCCGTGTGGGAGACAGCGGCCCTGCGGCACTTCCGGGCAGGAAATTGAGATCATTCTTCACATCTGCTGACAGCGGCGACGCACGACGCGCCGAGTACGTCGGCCGTTGGGTGCGTGCTTGTCGGCGTGGGGTGGCCGGGCACGTCCGGCATCGGAGCGTTACAGACCGATCGCCTCCGCCGATAGGGTCCTGCGCCCTCAGCCGTGGTACGTGGCAATGAACGCCCCGGTGACCTCGGGCTGTGCCGGGAGCAGGCGCAACCGCAGGCGGCGGGGAGCGTGCAGGGTGCCGAAGGTGGGTGTGGGATCGCGGTGAGGGGTCAGGAGATGGTTCCTCAGCACGGCCGCGAGGACGACGGTCAGCTGCGTGAGGGCCAGTTGCGAGGCGGGACAGGTGCGGGGGCCGAGTGCGAAGGGCAGGTAGGTGGCCGGTGCGGG
>NZ_JBFAAX010000842.1:1705-2420 GCF_040639995.1 Actinosynnema sp. NPDC023658
GAGGCTGGAACGTTGAGGGTTCCGGGTAGGCGTCGGGGTCGTGGTGGTTGAGGTAGGGGCTGAACAGCAGGTTCGTCCCCGCCGGCAGTCCGCGGGCCGTCGCGGTGAGCTGCCGCTGGAGTCGCCACACCGGTGGGTGCAGGCGCAGGGTTTCGCGGATCACCGCCCGGCACAGCGGCAGGTCCGCCGTCGGGTTCGGGCGCGCAATGATCTCGACTCGGGCCCGCTCCTGGACGTCGGGGTGGGTGGCCAGCTCGTGCAAGGCCCACGCCAGTGCGGTGGCCGGGATGTGGTGGCTGGACAGCAGCATCGTGCGCAGGGCCAGCGTCACAGTGTGCTCGTCGAACCCGTGGTCAATCAGGACGGCCTGCAGGCTCGCGGGTGAAGGGCGGGTGCGGACGTGGTGTCCGATGGCGTCGTAGGTGGCGCGCTGGGCGTGCCGCAGCCGGCGGCGTCCGAGCGGGAGCGGCCAACGAGTCGGTCTCGCCAAGACCAGTTCGCGTTCGACCAGGGCGGACAACGCCTCGGACGGCTCGTCCAGCAGGTATCGGATGTTGAGGGCGGAGATCAGGTTGACCGCCGCGCGTTCGGCGTCGACGTCGCCAGGCGACGGCCACCCGGCGACGACCTGCTCGGCCTGGTCCGCGATCACCGGGATCGCCGAGGTCAGCCGCGAAGCGGTCAGGAACGGGTGCGCGGCGCGGCGCACCGCCAT
>NZ_JBFAAX010000843.1:0-2416 GCF_040639995.1 Actinosynnema sp. NPDC023658
CCCTGTACGTGCTGCAACGCCTGGACCTCAGCTACACCGCGGGCAACTACCTGGACGCGATCTGGCTGGCGGGCAACCTCGCGCTCGGCGCGTGCGCCCTGCACCCGTCGATGGGCCGGATGGCGCAGTCCGTGGACGTGCCGGCGCTGCGGCTGAGCTGGCCGCGGCTGGCGATCCTGTCCACCGGCGCGCTGATCGGGCCGGCGCTGCTGCTCGTGCAGCACGCCCACGGCGTGCGCCGGGACGTGCCGGTGATCGCGACGGGCTGCGCGGTGCTGTTCGCGCTCACCGCGACCCGGTTGGCGGGTCTGGCGGTGGACCAGCGCAGGCTCGCCATCACCGACAGCCTCACCCGGCTGCGCAGCCGCCGCTACTTCGAGGCCCGCCTGGCCGAGGACGTCGCGCGCAGCAAGCGCAACGGCAGCCCGCTCGGCGTGGTGATCCTCGACGTCGACCGGTTCAAGTCGATCAACGACCGGTTCGGGCACCCGGCGGGCGACCGGGTGCTGGTCGAGGTGGCGAACCGGTTGCGCGCGGTCGCGGGCGAAGATCGGGTGCTCTCCCGGTACGGCGGCGAGGAGTTCGCGCTGATCGCGACCGGTGTGGACGCCGAGAACCTGGGCCGGCTCGCGGAACGGTTGCGGCACGGCGTCTCCCACCATCCGATCGCCGTGAGCGGTCGGCGTTCGGTGACGGTTACGCTCTCGGCCGGCACCGCCGCGTTCGCGCCGCACTACGGCACGGCGTCCGCGTTGGTGTCCGCCGCCGACCGCGCGCTGTACCTGGCCAAGGACCTTGGCCGGGACAGGGCGGTCGCCGGTGGCACATCGCTCACCGAACACCGGGAGGACGTCGCGGTGGACTACCTGAACCAGGTCGCGGACCTGGTCGACCTGCGCGTGGCCAGTCCCGGGCGCAGCCTGGCCATCGCCGAGTGGGCGCGGACCGTCGCGGAGCACCTCAAGCGGAACCCGGCCGAGATCCGCAACGCGCACCGCGCGGGGCGGTTGCTCGACGTCGGCATGATCGTGCTGCCCGACGACCTGCTCACCGAGTCCGGCCCGCTCACCGACCAGCAGTGGCACCTGCTGCACGAACACCCCGACAGCGGCGCGCGCATGGTCGGCGTGCTGCCCGATCACGGTGAGGTGGCGGAGGTCATCCGCCAGCACCACGAGCGGTGGGACGGCGCGGGCTACCCGGCCGGGCTGACGCGCGACAACATCCGGGTCGAGGCGCGGATCCTGTCCGTGTGCGACGCGTGGGCGGCGATGCGCGCCGACCGGCCGCACCGGCGGGCGCTGACCCACGAGCAGGCGGTGCGCGAGCTGCGGGCCGGTCGCGGCGCGCGGTTCGACCCGGAGCTGGTGGACGTGTTCCTCGGGTTGCTGGAGCAGGGCGTCGTCGGTGACCTGACCGCCGGGCCGGGCGCGACGGTGCCGCGGGAGGACAGCCGCCTATCCTGACGCCATGTCGCGCCGGGCCACGATCACGATGACGACCGACGAGGTGCGCGCGTTCCTGGAGGAGCAGCGCGTGCTCACGGTGGCCACGATCGGCCCGAACGGCAGGCCGCACCTCGTGCCGCTGTGGTTCGTGGTCGAGGACGGCGGACTGGCCGGGTGGACGTACCGGGCGTCGCAGAAGGTGGCGAACCTGCGCCGCAATCCCGAGGCCACGGTGCAGCTGGAGGCGGGGGAGACCTACGACCAGCTGCGCGGCGTGTCCATGGAGTGCGACGTGCGGTTGGTCGAGGACCCGGCCGAGGTCGCGCGGATCGGCGCGGCGGTGGCGGCGCGGTACTCCGGGCACAGCGGCCCGGAGCTCGACGCGTTCGTGGCCGCGCAGGCGGCGAAACGGGTCGGGCTCCGGTTCTCGCCCACCTCCGTGGTCTCCTGGGATCACCGCAAGCTCAGCGGCACGTACTGAGGCCACGCCGCAAGCAAGCGCAAACGCCCGCAAGTGACTTTCCCGGTGCACACCCCTTCGGCGGGTGAGCGGACCGGTTGGGCCGATAAACGCGCTGGCCATGTCCTCTGTCACAGCGGTGAAACCGCTGCACGCGGCCGACTTCCACGTCGTCGACTATTTGCGTGATGTCGTAGACATCTTGCGTGCACCGGATCGCGCTGCTTATGGTGTGCGCCACGCCACACCCCGTGACATCCCTGCCGCAGTTCTGAGGTCCCGTCCAACGAAGGGCTGAACCCATGCGAGTCAACCCCACCCTCCGGCGTCCCCTGGCGCTCGGCGTGGCGGCGGTGGCCACGTCCCTGGTCACCGCGTGGGCCGGCGCCGCCGCACCGACCGCGGTCTCCGCCGAGGTCGCCGCGGCGGCGGCCACGTCGCCGATCGACATCCCCGGCCGGGGCGCCGACGTGCCGTTCGTCGAGCACGAGGCCGAGACCGCCGCCAC
>NZ_JBFAAX010000844.1:0-2411 GCF_040639995.1 Actinosynnema sp. NPDC023658
CGCCGACCGGTTGGCGTTCTACCCGGACTGGCCCGCACCCGGCTTCTACGACCAGCAGGTCTCGTCGGTGCAGAAGCTCATCACCGGTCAGCTCGGGCCGCACGAGGTGCTGACCGAGATCGCGGACTACTACAAGGAGAACCTGGCGAGCGTCGGCAAATGAGCCTGGTCCCCGCCTCGATCCGCGGTCGCGGGTCGTACCTCCTCTTCCTGATCCCCGGCGGTCTGCTGCTGCTCGCGGTGGTGCTCGTGCCGTTCGCGATGAACATCGGCATCAGCTTCACCGAGTGGTCCGGCGCGGGCGATCCCGAGTGGGTCGGCCTGGACAACTACGCGCGGTTGATGTCGGACGGCACGTTCTGGGCGTCGTTCCGGCACAACGTCGGCCTGGTGGTGGCGATGGCGGTCCTGCCGACCCTGGCGGGGCTCGTCATCGCCGCGGCCCTGTTCGACTTCATCGGCAAGCACTTCGGCGCGCGCCACGCCGCCGTGCTGCGGGCGTGCGTCTACCTGCCGCAGGTGCTGCCCATCGCGGTGGCCGGGATCGTGTGGGGCTGGATCCTGGCCCCGCGGGACGGCGCGCTGAACGAGGTGCTGCGCGCCGTCGGGCTGGACTCGTTCGCGCAGAACTGGCTCGGTGACCCGGACCTGGCGCTGTGGACCGTGATGGGCGTGATGCTGTGGATCCAGGTCGGCTACCCGGTGGTGATCTTCATGGCCGGGATGCAGCGGGTGGACCCGTCCCTGCACGAGGCCGCCGAGCTGGACGGCGCGTCGTGGTGGGGCCGGTTCTTCCACGTCACCGTGCCGCAGATCCGACCCGAGATCTTCGTCGTGCTGCTGACCTGCACGATCGCCGCGCTCAAGGTGTTCGCGCCGATCTACGTGCTGACCAGGGGAGGACCGGGCGGGTCGACGAACGTGCCGTCGTACTACTCGTTCCAGAACTTCTTCGAGAAGACCCAGGTCGGGTACGGCGCGGCCATCGCGACCGTGCTCACGGTGCTGATCCTGGTGCTCACGTCGGTGTTCCTGCGCGTGCAGAACCGGGGTGAGGCCTGATGAGGCGGCACGCGGTGCTGTGGTCGATGGTCCTGCTCGCCCTGGTGATGCTGGCGCCGTTCTTCCTGGTGGCGCTCAACGCGGTGAAGACGCCGGAGGAGTACTCCACCGGCGGGCCGCTGAGCCTGCCGGGCGGGGTGTCGCTGGACGGCATCATCGCGTTCTGGGAACGGGTGGACTTCGGCGAGAAGCTGCTCAACAGCGTGGTGATCAGCGGGTCGGTGGCGGTGCTCGCGGTCGTGGTGTCGGTGTTCAACGCCTACGCGCTGGGCATCGGCCGGGTCCGCGGCAGGCTGTGGATCCTGGTGGTGTTCCTCATCGCGAACACCCTGCCGCAGGAGGCGCTGGTCTACCCGCTGTACTTCCTGGCCAAGGAGGCCGGGCTGTACGACACGAAGCTGGCCGTGATCATCATCTTCACGGTGGTCCAGGCCGCCTTCGGCACCTACCTGCTCACCTCGACGCTCGGCGGCTTCCCGCGCGAACTGCTGGAGGCCGCCCGCATCGACGGCGCGAACAAGTGGCAGACGCTGGTGCGCATCGTGGTGCCGATCAGCAGGCCCACCCTGGGTGTGCTGTTCGTGTTCTTCTTCATCTGGACCTGGAACGAGTTCTTCCTCCCGCTGGTGCTGCTGATCTCCAACGAGAACCAGACCGTGCCGGTGGCACTCGGGGTGCTGCAGGGCCAGCGGATGATGGACGCCACGATGACCAGCGCCTCGGCGCTGCTCGGGGTCATCCCGGCCATCGTGTTCTTCCTGATCTTCCAGCGCGCGTTGACCCGCGGCGTCACGGCGGGAGCGATCAAGTGACGGGCTGGTCCCGTCACCGCGCGCACCGGTCGTCGCCCACGCGGGTGGCAGACCGCTCCGGTTCCACCCCCACCGCGCCGGACCACGTGGCGGCGCACCCCGGCCCACCACCGAGGACCGGGTCGAACGGCACGACTATCCCGACCGACGGTCCGCCACGCGGGCCGGACGAGCCGGGACCTGCTCCTCCCGGCCGCAGGCGGCCGGGCTTTCGCGGATTGGAGTTCGGGTGAAGTTCAGCGACGGGTACTGGTTGCTGCGACCGGGCGTCGAGGGCGCCTACCCGGTCGAGGTGCGCGACGTCACCGCGGGGAACGGGGAGGTCGTCGTGCACGCGTCGACCCACCCGATCCGGCACCGCGGCGACACGCTGAAGGGGCCCGTGGTCACGCTGGGCCTCACCTCGCCCATGGCCGACGTGGTCGGCGTGCGGATCACGCACTTCTCCGGTGAGACGCCCAGGGAGCCCTCGTTCGCGTTGGCGCGATGCCCAGCAGGAACGCGCCCACCGCCGCCGACACCTGCAGCTGCGACGCC
>NZ_JBFAAX010000845.1:0-2399 GCF_040639995.1 Actinosynnema sp. NPDC023658
ACATCAGCTTCCGCGACGTCACCAAGGAGTTCCTCGTCAAGGACCGCGGGTCGCGGCAGCGCACCGAGTTCACCGCCGTGCGGGGCGTGGACCTGGACGTGCTGCGCGGCGAGTTCCTGGTCGTCGTGGGCCCGAGCGGCTGCGGCAAGTCCACCCTGCTCGACCTGCTGGGCGGGTTGACCGAGCCGAGCGGGGGCGAGGTGCTGCTGGACGGCGTCCCGATCACCGGTCCCGGGCTGGACCGCGGGATCGTCTTCCAGCAGTACGCGCTGCTGCCGTGGCGCACCGCGCAGGGCAACGTCGAGTTCGGCCTGGAGGCGGCAGGGGTGCCGCGTCGGCAGCGCGCCGCGCGGGCCGCGGAGTTCCTGGACCTGGTGGGGCTGCGCGGTTTCGAGGACCGGCACCCGCACCAGCTCTCCGGCGGCATGCGGCAGCGGGTCGCGATCGCCCGCAGCCTCGCCTACGACCCGACCGTGCTGCTGATGGACGAGCCGTTCGCCGCGCTCGACGCCCAGACCCGCGAGTCGCTCCAGGACGAGCTGCGGCGCATCTGGCAGCGCACCGGCAAGACGGTCGTGTTCATCACGCACTCCATCGACGAGGCCGTCTACCTGGGACAACGGGTGGCCGTGCTCACCTCGCGGCCCGGCCGCGTCAAGGAGGTCGTGCCGATCGACCTGGGCGACCGCACCGGGCAGGACGACGTGCGCGGCAGCGCCGGGTTCGCCCGCTACCGGCACCGGATCTGGGACCTGCTGCACGACGAGGTCTCCCGCGCACAGCAACAGGAGAAGGAGGTGGCGGTGGCATGACCGCCCTCTTGACCGCTCAACCGACCGTGCACGACGACCCCTCCGCCGACGAGCGGCCACGACGACGCGGGTCGGCTCCGCGCAGGGCCGCCGAGTTGCTGCTGACGGCGTTCGGCAAGGTGGTGGCGATCGCGGTGCTGCTGACGATCTGGGAGACCGCGCCCCGGCTCGGCCTGGTGGACGCCACGTTCCTGCCGCCGTTCTCCACCGTGCTGGGAGCCTGGTGGGACCTGGCGGTCAGCGGCCAGCTCTCGTCCAACGCCGGGGCCAGCCTGGTCCGCTCGCTGTCCGGGTTCGGCCTCGCGGTGGTGGTCGCCGTGCCGCTGGGCCTGCTGATCGGCTGGTACAAGCCGGTGGCGACGCTGCTCGGGCCGCTGCTGGAGGTGTTCCGCAACACCGCCGCGCTGGCGCTGCTGCCGGTGTTCGTGCTGCTGCTCGGCATCGGGGAGACGTCGAAGATCGCCATCGTGTTCTACGCCTGCACCTGGCCGGTGCTGCTGAACACGATCAGCGCGGTGCGCGGGGTCGACCCGACCCTGCTGCGGCTGATGTCGGCCCGCGGCAGCACGTGGGCCGACTGGTAGGGCACGTTGACGGTGCAGCTCTTGCTCGAATCCGTGTCCAGCTCGACGTACCCGCGGTGACCACCCAGGTCGACCGGTTCTCCCTCGACCGGCTCCTGCGCCGAGTGCTGGTCCAGGCGCAGGTTGATGGCGGGCCCGCCGACCGTGTCGAACCACTTGCAGGCCCAGTGCCCGAACACGTTCACCGCCGGACCGCCGTTGATCGCGGCGGCCGTGACGATCGCCTCGCGGTCCAGCAGCGCGCAGGCGTCGACGTGGGCGAGGGAGCCGGCGGGCAGCGGGATGGCACGGCGGGCGATCGGGCCGTGGTGGAGCACCTCCAGCACGGTGGCCGTCGCGACGTCGGTCACCGAGCACAGGTCCAGCGGCGGGTTCTCCAGCTTCGCCGCCACCCGGACCGCGTACTGGTCGTCCGCCACGACCGTGCGGTCGCACTCGTCGCTCTTGCGGGCCTCTTCGACGACCTCCATCGGCCGGCCCTGCACGCCGCGCGACGCGAGGGTGACCAGTTGCAGCTCGACGTCCACCGGGTCCTTCGCGTGGACGTCCACCAGGACGTCGCAGCGGTTGTAGTTGCCGTAGTTGGTGAGCAGCCGGGTGGGGCCGAACTGCCGCAGCTCCTCCTCGTCGGTCAACGCGCACGGGTCGGCGCTGCGCTCGTCACCGATCAGCCCACCGGAGCTCACGTGCTGCTGCGCGGCGGGCGCTTCGCGCTGCCGGACGAGCACCACCGCGGCCACCGCCGCCGCGACCACCACGACCGCCGCGGCGGGTTGGAGCAGCGGGTGGCGTCGCCACGGGGAGCGTGTCGGGCCTTCGACCGGTGGTGGCTCCCAGCCGCCCACCAAGTCCTTGAGACGTGAGCGGACCTCGTCGGCGGTCGGTCTCCTGTCGGGCTGCGGCTGAAGCATCTCGGTCAGCAATGGCGTGAGCGGACCGGCTTGGTCCATCGGCCGAGCCCCGCCACGCCGAACGCGCTCCAGCACCTCGTGCGGCTCGCCGC
>NZ_JBFAAX010000846.1:0-2388 GCF_040639995.1 Actinosynnema sp. NPDC023658
GACCACCCAGTCGTCGGTCCCCGAGACGGTCACCTGGCCGTTGAAGCGGTCACTCCACTTCGTCCCCTCCGCGAACGTCGCGGTGCAGCCGCCACCTGGCGGGTTGGTGGTCGTGGTGGTCGTCGTCGGGTCGGTGGTCGTGGTCGTGGTGGTCGTGTCGCCCGTGGTGGTCGTGGTTGTGGTGGTGCTGGTGGTGGTGTCGCCGGGGCCGTCGGTGAGGGTGGGGGTGGTCCAGTCGCGCCATTGGGTGAGGTTTCCGGTGGCTTTGGTGTGCATGGTGATGCCGCCGGTGAAGGTGCCGGTGTTGCGGAGGAATTTGCCGATGGCTTGTTGGAGGGGGGTGCGCCATTCGGGGCGGGTGGCGCAGTGGGTGCCGTCGGTGACGTTGGAGTGGTAGAGGATGTTGTTGGACGCGCCGAGTGCTTTGTAGACCTCGGCGCCGCCCAGTGCGGCCACGGCGGCGGAGCGTGGGCCGAGGTTGGCGATGTGGGGGTTGTCCATGATGAACAGGCCGCGCGGGGCCACCATGGCGACGAGTTCGTGGGTGTCGATGGGGGTGTTGTTGGGGTTGGTGGTGTAGGGGGAGAAGGGGTCGCCGAACCAGGGTTGTTCGCCGTAGGCGCTGGCGAGGGTCTGGCCGCCTTCGGCGTTGACGCCGCGGTAGATGGGGACGCCGGCGGTGCCGGATTCGATGGGCATGGTCAATGCGATGCGTTGGTCGAACACGCCGATGGTGAAGGCGGCTTTGCCGTAGCGGGAGCAGCCGGTGACGCCGATGTCGGGGCGCAGGGTGGTGCCGCCGGATTGTTGGATGACGTCGATGATGCGGCTGGCGCCCCAGGCCCAGGCGGCGAGCAGGCCGGTGGGGCTGGTGTTGCCGTAGAGGGTGTAGAAGGCGCCTTGTTTGTTGGCGCGTCCGGTGCCTTCCTTGCCCACGGCGAGGGGGTCGTAGGTGATGACGGCGGCGCCGGCGGCTTTGATGGTGGCGGTGTCGGCGCCGAACCCGCCCACGACCAGCACGGCGGGGAAGGGGCCGGTGCCCGAGGGCAGTTGCACGCCGGCGGAGAAGCTCGCGGTGCGGCCGTTGTGGGAGACGTTCACGGTGACGCTGCTGCCGGACACGGTGCCGGTGACGCTGGTGGGTTTGGCGGGTTTGTCGCCCATGACGTGCCGTTCGGCCAGTTCCCGGATCTCCGCGCGGCGGCACCGCCAGTCCGACTTCGAGGTGATCCGCTGCCCGTTGAGCTTCGTGAACGGGTCGGGCAGCTTGGCGTTGGACGGGAACGACCCGGGCACCGTCACCGGGCAGTCCGCGCCCTCGTCCTCCACCCCCGCCAACGCGACCACGCCACCAGCCGCAGCGGTGTTCGAGGAGGACACCGCCAGCGCGGTCAACGTGCCGGCGAGCGCGAGCGTTGACACCCCCGACATGACGACCGCCGCACGTATTCTCCGGCGGCCCGAACTGATGTTCACCAGGGCTCTCCTTTGAGGCTGGGTGGTGGGGACGGCGACGGCGGACGGCCGGCGAGCGACCTCCTAAAGTTTCGAGGCGTGGATCGAAACATGTCAATGCGCCG
Organism: Actinosynnema sp. NPDC023658; assembly: GCF_040639995.1. Taxonomy (NCBI): domain Bacteria; kingdom Bacillati; phylum Actinomycetota; class Actinomycetes; order Pseudonocardiales; family Pseudonocardiaceae; genus Actinosynnema; species Actinosynnema sp. NPDC023658. The sequence continues at coordinate 1,581 of NZ_JBFAAX010000846.1, forward strand.
GACGCCGTCAAAGCCGTCGCCGGTCTCAGTTGGTGCGGTGCGCGGCCTCCCGCGTCGGGCCAGGCGGAAGAGCATCGGGAACCCCGGTAGGGTTAACCCGGTTGGACTATCGACCGCGCTCTGGTCGATGATGTCGCCCGGCCGGAACCGCGGGTGCCACCCTTGCCCGAGCACCAGCACGTGCACCGCTCCGACACCCCGGCAGACGGCGAGCGCAGTGAACAGCAGATCCAGGGTCACCGTCACCCGCACCACGCCCTCCGACGAGGTCGAGGGGCGGTGGGTCGAGGTGTGCGGCGAGATCGACTACACCACCGCCCAGGGCCTCTACGCGGACGCGCTGGCCCTGGCCGACGACGGCGGCCACCACCGCGTGCTGGACTTCGCCGGCGTCGAGTTCTGCGACTCCTCCGGGCTGAGCGCGCTGCTCGGCATCTGGCGGAGGCTCCACGCTGACGGCGGCACGCTGACCGTCGTCGCCGCACCCGCCCACGTCGCCAAGGCGATGCGGGTCGGCGGCATGGACCGGCTCATCACGGTCCACCCCCGCCCCGGCGGCACGGCCCCGCACACCACCGCCTGACCTCGCTGTCACCACGCGCGCACAGCGCGAAGTCCACTGAGGACGGGTTGACCGCCGCGCTCGCGGGTATCCCGGACACCCACGGCCGCACAGCCCCCGGAGGCCGCGATGGGCAGTCTGATGGGTCCCGCTCCGACGCTCGGGGTCGAGGAGGAGTTCCTGCTGGTGGACGGGCGGACCGGCGAGCCGGTGCCGCGCGGTGAGGACGTGGTGGAGGCCGCCAGG
>NZ_JBFAAX010000847.1:0-2386 GCF_040639995.1 Actinosynnema sp. NPDC023658
AGCGCGGCCAGTCCTGCCGAGAGGGTGGAGACCTGGTCGACCAGGCCGTTGGCGGGGATGGGGAGCTGGTCGGTGTGCAGAGCCACCACAGCGATGCGCAAGTTACGTCTCCGGTATCGCCTGGACGACGACCCGATGACCGGAAGGTGCGCGCAGCCGGGCATCCGCTCGGGGACCGCCCGATCCGAAGAGGGGGGACCCGCGAGATCCCGTCCACCGACGCACCGGAATCGGTCGTCTGCGGTCGTTCCACGGAACGGCTGCCTGCTCAACCTGTGAGGTGAACCTTACTGCCGGTCGCCCGGGCGTGCCACTCGGAGTAGGCGTCCCTGCACCACGCCACTTCTGCAGTGATCGGACGACACGAATGGCCTAGTCGATTCCCTGGCAGGAAATTTTCTCTCGACATCGCGAACGTTGACCTCATCCACCCTCGTAGGTCAGGATGCTGACTCGAACTCTCCCTCTGGGAGCGCTCCCGGTCCGCAACACTGTCGTTCTGGATCGAGAAATTTTCGGCCAGGGTGGCGTGATCCGAAGGAGGATCTGCCCGTGCGCACTCATCGACAACTCCGACGGCGGGTGGCGGTCGCGGCGGCCGTGGTGCTGGCCGCCGCCGCCCTGACCCCGACCACCGCGCTGGCGGCACCCGACGCCGGTCCCGCGGTCAAGGTCAACCAGGTGGCCTACGTGCCGGGCCTGCCGAAGCAGGCCACCGTGGTCAACGGCTCGGGCTCGCCCGTCGCGTGGACCCTGCGCAACGCCTCGGGAACGACCGTGGCGTCGGGGCAGACCTGCGTGCGGGGCGCGGACTCCTTGTCGGGCGACACCGTGCACATCGTCGACTTCTCGTCGTTCGACACGCCCGGCACGGGCTACGTGCTGTCGGTGGCGGGGTCGGACAGCAACCCGTTCGACATCTCGGCCGACCCTCTCAAGCGCCTGCGGTACGACGCCCTGGCGTTCTTCTACCACCAGCGCAGCGGCACGCCGATCGAGGCGCAGTACGTCGGCACGCGGTACGCGCGGCCCGCCGGTCACCTCGACGTCTCACCCAACCGGGGCGACAACGGGGTGCCGTGCCGGGTGTCGTGCGGGTACACCTCGGACGTGCGGGGCGGTTGGTACGACGCGGGTGACCACGGCAAGTACGGCGTCGACACCGGTCTCGCCGCCTGGCAGCTGATCAACGAGTACGAGCGCACCCTGTACGTCGGCGGCGCGGACCGCGCGGCGCTGGGCGACGGGAAGCTGGCGATCCCGGAGCGCGGCAACGGGGTGCCCGACATCCTGGACGAGGCCCGCTGGGGCGTCGAGTTCCTGATGAAGATGCAGGTGCCCGAGGGGCGCACCGACGCGGGCATGGTGCGGCACAAGGTGAGCGACGAGAACTGGACGGGCCTGCCGATGCGCCCCGACCAGGACCCGCAGCCACGCCTGCTGTCGGCCGTCACGACCGCGTCGACGCTCAACCTCGCCGCCGCGGCCGCACAGGCCGCTCGGGTGTGGCGGAACATCGACTCGGACTTCGCCTCCCGCGCCCTGACCGCGGCGCAGCGCGCCTACAGCGCGGCCAAGGCCGACCCGGCGCGTTACGCCGATCCCAACGACGGCAACGGCGGCGGCACGTACGTCGACAACAACGTGACCGACGAGTTCTACTGGGCCGCGGCGGAGCTGTTCACCACCACGGGATCCAGCACCTACCGCGCCGACGTGACCGGGTCGTCCCTGTTCCGCGGCAAGGGGTTCGACCAGGGCGGCTTCGACTGGTGGTGGACCGCGGGGCTGGGTGACACGACGTTGGCGCTGGTGCCCAACGGCCTGTCGGCCTCGGACGTGGCGGCCACCCGCGCGGCGTTCGCCTCCTACGGCGACCGGCTGCTCAACCAAGCGTCGACCCAGGGCTACCCGGCACCGGCGACCGGGTACTACTGGGGTTCCAACGGCGTGGTCGCCAACGCGGCGAACGTGCTGGCGCTGGCGCACGACTTCACCGGGCAGGCCAAGTACCGCGCCGGTGTCTACCAGACGCTGGACTACCTGTTCGGGCGCAACCCGTTCAACCACTCCTACGTGACCGGCTACGGCGAACGCGCCACCCGCAACTCCCACCACCGGTTCTGGGCCAACCAGCTCGACTCGTCGCTGCCCAACCCCCCGGCGGGCGCCTTGGCGGGCGGCCCCAACAGCGACCTCCAGGACCCGGTGGCCCAGGCGCAACTGGCGGGCTGCAAGCCCCAGAAGTGCTACCTGGACGACATCAACGCCTGGTCGGTCAACGAGGTCGCGCTGAACTGGAACGCCGCGCTGGCCTGGCTCTTCGCCGCGACGTCGGCGAGCAACTGGTGCGCCTCATCATCGGTCATGGCGTACTCGTCGGCCA
>NZ_JBFAAX010000848.1:0-2386 GCF_040639995.1 Actinosynnema sp. NPDC023658
CTCGGCGGGCGTCATCACCGCCGTGGGCGGCGTCGGGCTGGTGAACGCCTCGTTGAGCAGCTGCACGACCTTGCTGTCGGCCAGGCTGTGGTGCATCTCGTCGCACAGCTGCGGCAACGTCATCCGCCCGTACCGCTCGGGGTGCGCCTTCACCAGGTCCGGCAGCACGTCGCCCAGCGGGGCGGCCTCGTCGTGGAGCTGCTTGAAGTCGGTGAGCGCGTCCAGCAGCGTTCCCCACTTGCCCTTCGTGATGCCCATGGAGAACAGCACGAGGAACGTGTAGACGTCCGTCTTCTCCACGACGATCCGCCGGGTCTCCAGGTAGGCGGTGACCACCCGGGCCGGGATGCCGAACGCCGCCACGTCGCCCAGCGCGTCCACGCCGGGGCAGGTGATCGTGACCTTGACCGGGTCGAGCAGGCAGAAGCCTGGCTCCAGGTCGGGGAAGCCGTGCCAGTCGGCGTCGGGTTCCAGCGTCCAGCAGCCCGGTTCGGTGCGCAGCAGGTCCAGCGGGGCCTCGTGGAACTCGACCTGCTCGCCGGTGGCGGGGTCGGTGACCTCCCGCGGCTGCCAGACGCCGAAGAACCACGGCGGCCGGTCCCCCGCGTCGGCCAGCCGCCTGCCGAGCCGGATCATCGCCTGCCGGAACCGGACCGCCTCGGTGATGGCCTCGGTGGTCAGCCAGTTGCCCGCCGGGCCGTCCATCATGCCCGCGGCGACGACGCAGGAGGCGATCATCGGGTACAGCGGCGAGGTGGTTCCGTGCATCATGTACGTCTCGTTGAACCGGGACCGGTCGAACGGCGCCTTGCCCCCCGACTTCACGTGGATCATGGCCGACTGGGACAGCGCGGCCAGCAGCTTGTGCGACGAGTGGGTGGCGAACACGGTGGGCCGCTGCGCGTCGGGCGCTTCGTGGACCGCCATCCCGTAGCGGCGCGCGTAGAGCGGGTTGAACCGGCCGTAGGCGAACCACGCCTCGTCGAAGTGCAGCGACCGGGTCGACGCGCCGAGCAGCTCGGTCACCCGCACGGTGTCGTAGCAGAGGCCGTCGTAGGTGGAGTTCGTGACGACGGCGTACGCCGCCTCCGGGCTGACCGCGCCCGCCGCGATCGGGGTGCGCTCGACCTGCGCCCGCACCGCCTCGGCGGTCAGCCGCTCCGGCGGGATCGGTCCGGTGATCCCGTAGCCGTTGCGGGTGGGCACGAGGTAGACCGGGCGCGCACCGGACAGGATCACGCCGTGGTTGATCGCCTTGTGGCAGTTGCGGTCGAGCAGGGTGATCTCGTCGTTGGCCACCGCGCTGTGGATGATCATGCGGTTGGACGACGACGTGCCGTGCAGCACGAAATAGGTCTCGTCGGCGCCGAACACGCGGGCGGCGTTGCGCTCGGCCTCACCGACCGGGCCGGTGTGCTCGAACAGCGAGCCGAGCTCGGCGACGGACACCGAGATGTCGGTGCGGAACAGGCGTTCGCCGTAGTAGTCGTAGAACGCCCGCCCCACCGGTGACTTGAGGAACGCGATGCCGCCCGCGTGCGCCGGGGTGTGCCAGGAGTACGGGTGCGTGTCGTCGAACCGGCGCAGCTCGCGGAAGAACGGCGGCAGGATGTGGTCGAGGTACTGGCGCGCGGCGAAGTCGATCCGGCCCGCGATGAAGCCGGGGGTGTCCTCCAGCAGCCAGATCCAGCCGTTGATGACCTCGGAGACCCACAGCGGCGTCTCGTCGTTGTAGTCGCCGGTGGTCAGCAGGAACACGGGCAGGCGCGAGGAGAACCGGTCGAGCAGCATGCGCAGCACACCGCCCTCGACGGCGGGGCCCGCGTCGGCCGGCCGGAGCGCGGCGCCGGCCAGCTCCCAGCTCACCACGGCGGCGGCGAGGTCGGCCTGCGCGGTGATCACGGCCGCGGCGTCGGTGGCGGAGTGCACCACCATCACCTCGTGCCCGCACTGGCGCAGGTGGGCGCAGACCTGGTCGACCTTCGCCGCGGGCACCGCGTTGTCCGCCGCCGCGCTCTCGGCGGCGATGAGGATGGTGGACTTCGTCACGCTCAGCTCCCTTGCGCGCCGGGGACATCCCGAGCGTAGGAGCCCTTCGCGGTCCCAACCGGACAGTCACCGGAACGTGGAGCAAGCTCACCCGGCCGCGTGACGTCGGCGGGCCCGATCCGGTCGAGGGGAAGGTGATCCGCCCCGGTGACGTCCACTTCGGCCGGTGCACGGGAGGCGGCACGGCGGCAGGTGCACGAGCATCGGTGTCGGCGCGGGCGTCCGCCGCGACGGCCCGCGTCACGGGCGTGGGCGCACCCGCGTCCACTTGCGCCCGTCCCGCTCGGAGCGCGGGGTGGTGGCGGCGACGCAGCGCGGGCACAGGTGCAGCGCCTGC
>NZ_JBFAAX010000849.1:0-2381 GCF_040639995.1 Actinosynnema sp. NPDC023658
ACTACACTCAGCCCGCCACCACCCACCTCTACCCCATGTGCCGCCCCCTCATGCCCCACCCGACGCTCTACCGCTAGGCATGGCCTGCTCCAGCTGTGCTCCGCGTCGACACCGGCGCCATGCAGATCGGCTCGCTCACGGCGTTCCTGAGCTACCTGATGCAGATCCTCATGGCGGTGATGTTCGCGACGTTCATCTCCATGATGATCCCGCGCGCCGCCGTGAGCGCCGAGCGGATCAACGAGGTGCTGGACACCGAGTCCTCGGTGCTCCCGCCGGCCGCGCCGCTGGTCGAGCTGCCCCGGCAGGTCTCGGTCGAGTTCCGCGGCGCGGAGTTCCGCTACCCCGGCGCGGACGAGCCGGTGCTGCGGGACATCAGCTTCAGCGCCGAGGCGGGTCAGCGCACCGCGATCATCGGCAGCACCGGCACCGGCAAGACGACCCTGCTCAACCTGGTGCCGCGGCTGATCGACGTGACCGGCGGCGGCGTGTTCGTCAACGGCGCGGACGTCCGCGAGATCGACACGGACGCCCTGTGCGGGCGCATCGGCCTGGTGCCGCAGCGGCCGTACCTGTTCAGCGGGACGATCGCGTCCAACCTCCGCTACGGCAACCCCGACGCCACCGACGAGGAGCTGTGGGAGGCGTTGGAGATCGCCCAGGCGCGCGACTTCGTCGAGGAGATGCCCGGCGGCCTGGAGGCGACCATCGCCCAGGGCGGCACGAACGTCTCCGGAGGTCAGCGGCAACGGCTCTCCATCGCCCGCGCGCTGGTGCGCAAACCGGACATCTACCTGTTCGACGACGCGTTCTCCGCGCTCGACCTGTCCACGGACGCCCGGTTGCGCGCGGCGGATGCGGACCGAGCGGCTGGCCCTGCTGGTCGTGGTCACGCTGGGCGTCATCAGCGTGGCGTTCTCGGTGGCGGGCCCGAAGATCCTCGGCCACGCGACCGACATCATCTTCGAGGGCGTCCTCGGCCGGATGCGCCACGTCCCGGGCGCGGGCGTCGACTTCGACGCGCTCGGCGCGGTCCTGCTGTGGGTGATGGCCCTGTACCTCACCTCGTCGGTGTTCGGCTGGCTGCAGGGCCGCGTGCTGAACAACGTGGTGCAGCGGTTCGTGTTCCGGCTGCGCTCCGACGTCGAGGACAAGCTGCACCGGTTGCCGTTGCGCTACTTCGACGGCCAGCCGCGCGGCGAGCTGCTGTCCCGCGTCACCAACGACATCGACAACGTGGCCACGACGTTGCAGCAGACGTTGAGCCAGCTGCTGACGTCGTTGCTGACCGTCGTCGGCGTGCTGGTGATGATGCTGACGATCTCGCCGCTGCTGACGCTGATCGCGCTGCTGCTGATCCCGATCTCCGTCGTGGCCACCGGGCGGATCCGCAAGAAGTCGCAGGCGTTGTTCGTGGCGCAGTGGAAGCACACCGGTGCGCTCAACGCGCACATCGAGGAGGCGTTCACCGGTCACCAGCTGGTGAAGGTCTTCGGCCGCCAGCGCGAGTCGGAGCAGGAGTTCAAGCGCCGCAACGACGAGCTGCTCGGTTCGGCGATGGGCGCGCAGTTCGTGTCCGGCCTGATCATGCCGATGATGATGTTCCTGTCCAACGTCAGCTACGTCGCCGTGGCGGTCGTGGGCGGCCTGCGCATCACGTCCGGGGCGATGAGCCTGGGCGAGGTGACGGCGTTCATCCAGTACTCGCGCCAGTTCACCCAGCCGCTGACCCAGGTGGCGTCGATGGCGAACCTGATGCAGTCCGGCGTGGCCTCGGCGGAGCGGGTGTTCGAGCTGCTCGACGCCGAGGAGCAGGAGCCGGACCCGGCGGAGGCCACGCTGCCCGCCGAGCGCCGGGGTCGGGTGGAGTTCGAGCACGTGGACTTCTCCTACCGGCCCGAGCAGCCGCTGATCACGGACCTGTCCCTGGTGGCCGAGCCGGGGCAGACCGTGGCGATCGTGGGTCCGACCGGCGCGGGCAAGACCACGCTGGTGAACCTGATCATGCGGTTCTACGAGCTGGACGCGGGTCGCATCACGTTGGAAGGGGTGGACATCACCGCGTTGAAGCGCGAGGACCTGCGGTCGCAGACCGGCATGGTGCTGCAGGACACGTGGCTGTTCGGCGGCACGATCCGCGACAACATCGCCTACGGCAACACCTCGGCCACCGAGGAGGACATCGTCGCCGCGGCGCGGGCCACCTACGTGGACCGGTTCGTGCGGACGCTGCCGGACGGGTACGACACGGTCATCAACGAGGAGGCGACGAACGTCAGCGCCGGTGAGAAGCAGTTGATCACCATCGCGCGGGCGTTCCTGGCCAACCCCTCGCTGCTGATCCTGGACGAGGCGACCAGCTCGGTGGACACCCGCACGGA
>NZ_JBFAAX010000850.1:0-2372 GCF_040639995.1 Actinosynnema sp. NPDC023658
GGCATCGCCAAGTGGACCCGACCGCCCTGGTCGGTGACGTCGACGTCACCGGAGACCCGGCCGACCTCGGCGCCCCCGGCGTCCCGCAGGCTCGCGGTGACGCGGTGCTTCCCGGTCGACCCGCCGGCCTTGTGGCCGATCTCGACGGCGGCGGAGAGAGTCGCGTCGGTGTAGCCGGCGTCGAGGTCCGTACGCAGCTCGACGTCACCGACGTAGGTGGCGGGCGTCGAGTGCAGGCGGACCGAGCGGAAGATGCCCGAGTACCGCCACTGGTCGACGTCCTCCAGGTACGCCCCCGCGCTCCAGCGGTGGACCTGCACGGCGACGCGGTTGCGGCCCGGCCGCAGCGCCGACGAGATGTCGAACTCCGCCGGCGTGTACCCGCCCTGGTCGTAGCCGACGTACTCGCCGTTGACCCAGACGAAGTAGCCGGACGTCACGCCCTCGAAGCGCAGGAACGTGGTGCGGTCGGTCCAGTCGGCGGGCAGGTCGAAGTCCCGCGCGTAGGCGCCGGTCGGGTTGATGTCGCGCGGCACGCGGGGCGGGGCGTCGGGCTGGATCTCGGTGGCGATGTTGCGGAAGATCGGGTGGTCGAGGCCGTCGGTCTGCCAGGTGTGCGGCACCGTGACCTCGCGCCACCCGGACGTGTCGTAGCCGTCGTCGTGGAAGCCCGCCGGGACCTCCTCCGGCCGCTTGGCCATCGCGATCCGCCACTTGCCGTCCAACGACCTCGTGTACGGCGTGTCCTCGGTGCGGCGGACCGCCGAGTCGACGTCGGCGTACGGGCGGAGGTAGGCGTGCGCCGGTTCCTGGCCCTCGGCCACCATGCCGGGGTTCTCCAGGTAGGACGAGTAGAGGTCGTCGGGAGGAGCGGCGGTGGCGGTGCCCGGACCTATCGCGACCGCGGAAGCACCCAGAACGAACAAGACGGTGGCCACAGCGCGCACACGCGACATCCAGAACCTCCATGTTCGACCAGAACCACACAAGACTGTTCAGCGGCTCGCCGTGCGTCAAGGGGTATTGCCGTCTTTGCGCAGAGAAGAGCAAAAAGCGCTACGCCGACCGCGACTCGACCGGGATGGGTCGATGTTTGTTCTTGTTTACTTCACCGTCGTGGCAACCAAGCCGAGCCCGGTCGGGCCGGAGGGCATCGGCGGCAGAACCGGCAGTGGCCGTTCCAGTCCACCCCGGACGGCCATCACACCATCACCCGCCCGTCCGGCACGGCGGCGCCGACCGGCGCTGGACCTTCCGCCGCATCCCGGCCCGACCGATGTGTTAACGCTAACGGCAGGTCGTCGTCGATTCAGAGCAGTGATGGCCCCACAACGCGGGTTTGTTACTTAGTGGAACCAACTATGGGGTGGTGCCACGACCGTCGACGAAGCCTGTTAACGCTCTCAACTTTGCCGGTCCTCAATGGACTGTTCGGCACCACCGGTCCGCACGCTGACGTATTATGATCGGTCGATGGTCACCATCGCCGACGTCGCCCGAGCGGCCGGGGTATCGCCCAGCACCGTGTCCTACGTGCTGTCCGGCAAGCGCTCGATCTCGGAGACCACGAGGCGTCGGGTGCACCACAGCATCCGGGTGCTGGGCTACCGCCCGAACGCGGGCGCGCGGGCGTTGGCGAGCAACCGCACGAACGTCCTCGCCCTCGTCGTGCCGATGCGCACGGACCTGAACGTGCCGGTGCTCATGCAGTTCGTCTCGGCCACCGTGACCGAGGCCCGCAGCCACGACCACGACGTGCTGCTGCTGACCGCGGACGAGGGGCCGGAGGGCCTGCACCGGGTCACCGCCTCCTCGCTCGCGGACGGGATCATCGTGATGGACGTCGAGGCGGCCGAGCCCCGCGTGCCGGTGCTGCGCGAGCTGGCCCGCCCGGCGGTGCTGATCGGGGTGCCGGACGACCCGCAGGAGCTCACCTGCGTCGACCTCGACTTCACCGCCGCCGGGTCGGACTGCGTGCACCACCTGGCCGACCTCGGTCACCGCGACATCGCGCTCATCGGCCCCTCCCCCGCCGTCTACCAGCGCGGCACGAGCTACGCGGGCCGGTTCCTCCAGGGGTTCCGGGTGGCCGCCGCGAGCCGCGGTGTCGAGGCCGCCACGCTGGCGTGCGTGCCGACCTACGACGGGCTGCGTGACTGCCTGGACGCCCTGCTGGTGCCCCACCGCGCGGTCACCGGCCTGGTGGTGCACAACGAGGCCATCCTCGGCCCGCTGCTGTCGGAGCTGGCCCGGCGGCGGCTGCGGGTGCCGGAGGACGTCTCGGTGCTGGCGGTCTGCCCGCCGGACGTCGCGCAGGCGCAGAGCGTGCCGCTGTCGTCGGTCGACATCCCGGCCGTCGAGCTCGGGCGGAT
>NZ_JBFAAX010000851.1:0-2365 GCF_040639995.1 Actinosynnema sp. NPDC023658
CGGTGATCTGGGAACGCTCCCAGTCGTGCTGACCCGGCACCTGGCATGAGCACCACGCACCTGCTCGCAAGGAGGCGAAGCATGGCGTCACGTGCACAAACGCGATCCGGGTCGTCGTTGTTCCGCCCAAGACCCGGTTCGGCCGCCTCGGTGACCGCCGACTTCCGCGTCTAGGACCACCTCCGCTCGGCCGCTTCGGCGCACGTCGACCGCCATCGACGGGGCGCGATGTCGCTTTTCCCTGTTAGCGATAACAAGGCGATTTCGCTCTGCATCCCCGGAGAGGAACCCCATGCGAGAACCCCTCGCGGCCAGGACGAACACCCTGACCCGCTTGCGACTCGGAGCGGTGTCGGTCGTGGTGTTGTCCGGCCTGAGTGTCGTGCTCCCACTACCCGCCGCGTCCGCCGCCACCGTGGACACCAACGCCTCCTACGTCCTGGTCAACCGCAACAGCGGCAAGGCGCTGGACGTGTACGGGCGGTCCACCGCCGAAGGCGCCCGGATCTCCCAGTACACCCGCAACGACGGCGCCTGGCAGCAGTGGCAGTTCGTCGACTCCGGTGGCGGCTACTACCGCGTCAAGTCCAAGCACAGCAACAAGGTCCTGGGCTTCTCGTCCACGGCCGACCGCACCGGCCTCACCCAAAGCACCGACGCCGGCCGCTCCAGCCAGCAGTTCCGGCTGGCCGACTCCACCGGCGGCTACGTGCGCCTGCTCAACCGGGCCAGCGGCAAGGCCGTGGACGTGCTGGACTCCGCCACCACCGACGGCGCGCGGGTCGGGCAGATGCCCGACATCGGCGGCGCCAACCAGCAGTGGCAGTTGGTCAAGCTCGGCGCCGACACCACCGCGCCGACCGCGCCGGCCAACCCCCGCACCTCGAACCTGACGTGCACCGGGGTGACGTTGTCGTGGTCGGCGTCGACCGACGACGTCGCCGTGGCGTTCTACGACATCTACCACGACGGTCAGCACATGGTCGCGGTGCCGGGCACGGCGCTGTCGGCCGACCTGACCGTCTCGCCGGGAGCCACCTGGGGCCTGTACGTCAACGCCCGCGACGCCGCGGGCAACGTCTCCCAGGCCAGCCCCACGGTCACCATCACCGCGCCGCAGTGCCAGGCCGACACCCAACCGCCGTCGACCCCCACCGGCGTGACGGCGACCGCGTCGGGCACCACGGTCACGGTGCGCTGGACGGCGGCCACCGACAACGTCGGCGTCACGGGCTACGAGATCCTGCGCGACGGCGTCCAGGTCGGCTCGACCAGCGGCGCGACCACGACGTCGTTCACCGACAGCGGCCTGACCGCGAACACCCGCTACCAGTACCAGGTGCGGGCGCGTGACGCACAGGCCAACCGCTCGGCCGCCAGCGCCGCGGTCGCGGTCACGACGGGCGCCTCCTGCGCCACGGCGCTGTGCTCGGTCACCAAGGTCGCCTCCGAGACCGACCTGCCGTGGGGCCTGACCACCCTGCCCGGCGGGCAGGTGCTCTACGGCCGCCGCGACGCCTTCGAGATCGTCCGCCTCGACCCCGCCACCGGCACGAAGACCACCGTCGGGCGCGTGCCGAACGTGGCGGGCACCGACGGCGAGGGCGGGGTCCTGGGCCTCGCCGTGGCCTCCGACTTCACCGCCGACCCGTGGCTGTACATCATGCACACCACCACGACGGACAACCGGGTGGTGCGGATCCGCTACACCGACGGCGCGCTCGCGGGCACCCCGCAGGTGCTGCTGACCGGCATCCCGCGCAACAAGTACCACAACGGCGGCCGGCTGCGGTTCGGCCCGGACGGCACGCTGTACATCGCCACCGGCGACGGCCAGAACGGCGACTGGGCCCAGGACCTCGACAACCTCGCCGGCAAGGTGCTGCGCATCAACCGCGACGGCACGATCCCCTCGGACAACCCCTTCGGCACGCCGGTGTGGAGCTACGGCCACCGCAACCCGCAGGGCCTGGCGTTCGACTCCCGGGGCCGGTTGTGGGAGCAGGAGTTCGGCAACTCCGTCATGGACGAGACCAACCTGATCGTCCGCGGCGGCAACTACGGCTGGCCCGCCTGCGAGGGCACGACCGGCACCTGCGACCAACCCGGCTTCGTGCCGCCCAAGCACACCTACCCGGTGGCCGAGGGCTCGTGCAGCGGCATCGCCGTGGTCCGGGACGCGCTCTACATCGCCTGCCTGCGCGGGGCGCGGTTGTACCGCGCCGAGATCTCCGGTGACAGCCTCACCAACGTCGAGCAGTACCTCACCGGCACCTACGGGCGGCTGCGCACCGTGGAGCCCTCCGCCGACGGTGGCCTGTGGCTGACCACCAGCACCCGCGGCGACCAGGACAGCATCGCCAAC
>NZ_JBFAAX010000852.1:0-2364 GCF_040639995.1 Actinosynnema sp. NPDC023658
TGTCGTTCTGCGCCGCGCTGGAGCAGCACCACACCGCCGAGGACGAGGGCGTGTTCCCCGTGCTGGCCCGGGAGCACCCCGAGCTGCGGCCGGTGCTCGACGAGCTGGGCCGCGACCACCGGATCGTGTCCGACGCGCTGAAGGCGCTGGCGGGGCTGGGCTCCGACGTCGACCCGGTGGTGCTGCGCCACGAGCTGGACGGCGTGGCCGCGTTGGTGGAAACGCACTTCACCTACGAGGAGCGCAAGATCGCGGACGTGCTCTCGGCGCTCACCGGACGGCTGGGCACGGTCGACGCGGAGCTGGTGGAGCGCGCCACGACCGTGCCGGAACGGTGACGACGGCGGCTCGTCAACGACAAGAATGTTCAGTGATCATTCATTCTCACGTGTGATCATTCGTGCGATCCTGCCTGTGTGTGGCCACCCTGCGCGCCGCACCCAGGGAGGAGACACCCAATCGTGCGACTACGATCCCTGCTGAACCCCGTTCCCGTTGTCGTGTCCGCCGTCGCCGTCGTGGCGGCCCTGCTGATCCCCACCGCCGCCTCCGGCGCCACGCCGATCACCGTCGCCCAGGCCATCGGGCAGCAGAACGGCGCGTCCGCCACCGTCCGCGGCTACGTCGTCGGACAGCCCACCGCCACCACCACCGTGGTGCGGTCGAACTTCCCCTCCGACTACGCGCTGGCCCTGGCCGACTCACCGAGCCAGACGAGCACCGGCCAGATGCTCTACGTGCAGGTCACCTCGGCGTTCCGCGCCCAGTGGGGCCTGCGGAGCAACCCCGGCCTGCTCGGCACGCTGATCGACGTCACCGGTCCGCTGAGCGCCTACTTCTCCCACGCGGGCCTCACGTCACCGACCGCGATCGCCCGCGCGGGCACCACGCCCACGACGAGCACCACCAGCCCGCCCACCGCCACCTCCACCACGACCGCACCCGGTGGCGGCTACGACGACACCTACTACCGCAACGCGCTCGGCAAGACCGGGGCGTCGTTGAAGACGGCGTTGAACGGGATCATCCGGACCAACACCAAGCTGACCTACGAGCAGGTGTGGGATGCGCTGAAGGTCACCGACCAGGACCCGAACAACAGCGCCAACGTCATCCTGCTCTACACCGGGCGCTCCCAGTCCAAGACCACCAGCGGCGGCGACCCGGACGACTGGAACCGCGAGCACGTCTGGGCCAAGTCGCACGGCGACTTCGGCACCGCGACCGGTCCCGGCACCGACGTCCACCACCTGCGGCCCACCGACGTCTCGGTGAACGCGGAGCGGGGGAACAAGGACTTCGACCTGGGTGGCTCGGCGGTCGCGGAGGCGCCCGGCAACTACACCGACGCGGACTCCTGGGAGCCGCGCAACGCGGTGAAGGGCGACGTCGCGCGGATGCTCTTCTACATGGCCGTGCGGTACGAGGGCGGTGACGGCTACCCGGACCTGGAGCTGAACAACAGCGTCAGCAACGGCACCGCGCCCTACCACGGCAAGCTGTCGGTCCTGCTCCAGTGGAACGCGCAGGACCCGCCGGACGCCTTCGAGAAGCGTCGGAACCAGGTCATCTACGACACGTTCCAGCACAACCGCAACCCGTTCGTCGACCACCCCGAGTGGGCGGCGTCGATCTGGAACTAGCGCGCAATCCCGGTTGCCTGCTCACGCACCCCCTGCTCGAATGAACACGACGTCCGTTCGAGCAGGGGGTGCCATGAGGGCCGGGATCACGATCCTTCCGGAGTACCGCTGGGCCGAGGCCAAACCGAGGTGGCAGGCGGCGGAGGCCTACGGGTTCGCCCACGCGTGGACGTTCGACCACCTGGGCTGGGGTCCGCTGGTCGACCACACGTGGTTCGGCGCGGTGCCGACGCTGGGTGCGGCGGCGTCGGTCACGTCGCGGATCGAGCTGGGGTTCATGGTGGCCTCGCCGAACTTCCGCCACCCCCTGCCGTTCGCCCGGGAGGTGATCACGCTGGACGACCTGTCGGACGGCCGGATGACGATCGGCATCGGCGCGGGCGGGGTGGGCGGCTACGACGTGCGGGTGTTCGGCGGCACCACCGAGGCCGCCAGCCCGTCGCGCCGGTACGCCGAGTTCGTGGAGCTGCTGGACGCCCTGCTGACCGGGGACCAGGTCGACTACTCCGGCGAGTACTACAACGCCGTGGCGGCCCGCAACACGCCCGGCTGCGTGCAACGCCCGCGCACGCCGTTCATCCTGGCCGCGAACGGGCCTAAGGGGCTGGCCCTGGCCGCCCGGCGCGGTGAGGGCTGGGTGACCCTGGGCACCGACAGGTCCTCGCTGGACGCGGGGTGGGCGTCGCTGGCGGAGGTGTCGGCCCGGTTCGACGAGGCGCTG
>NZ_JBFAAX010000853.1:0-2363 GCF_040639995.1 Actinosynnema sp. NPDC023658
AGGGCGACGACCTCACCGACCCACCCGTGCAGGTCGGCGTAGGTGAACGAGCGGTCGCCGTCGACGACCGCGACCCGCTCCGGGACCTCCTCGGCCGTGCGCACCAGCGAGTCGAGCAGGCACGGCGGTCGCGCCGATCCGCCCCACAGGGTCGTGGTCGCAGCGGTCATGTGCCCTCCACTTCGTCACGCCCCAGCCCGTGCTGCCGCATGATCCGGCACAGCTCCGGCCCGGTGCCGCGGTCGGCCCCGGCCAGGCTCGCCATGATCCGGGCCTGCACCTCGGGGGGCTTCTCCTGGCTGAGCTTGAACATCGAGTCCACCGACTCGACGTGGAACCGGAACGCGCCGACGCCGGACACGATCGAGGCGAAGTAGCCGTGCGACGACTCGGCCTCCCACCCGTCGCCGAACGACGCCTCGTACACCTCGGCCGTCCGCTTCACCACGTCCAGCGAGGCCTCCGCGCCCTCGATGGGCTCGACCCGGCCGTGCAGGTGCACCGAGACGAAGTCCCAGGTCGGGGCGGCCGGCGTGACCCGGTAGGAGGCGGGCGTGATGTAGGAGCTCGGGCCGGTGAAGACCAGCAGCGCGGCGGGCCCGTCGGCCAGCGCGCGCCAGTGCCCGTTGGCCCGGTTGAGGTGACCCCACAGCGTGCTGCCGACCAGGTCCCCGTCCTCCGGCGTGCCGGGCGGGTGGACGATCGGCAGGTGCGTGGCCCACGGCGTGCGCGGCCCGTTGGTCACCAGGGTGGCCAGCGGGTAGTCGCGCACGACCGCGCGCGGCCGGTCGACGTCGGTGGCGCGGTACATCGGTGGCACGTACACGGTGACCTCCTCACCGGCCCTGGTCGAGGATCGACCGGACGATCTCCCCGGCCCGGACGGCCGTGGTGGACAGCAGGCCTGCGGACAGTCCGTGCGACGGCTCCGCGACCGCACCCTGCAGGTAGATGCCGCAGTGCACGGAGTCGCTGGTCACCACCCGGTAGTCGCGGTCGAGCACCGGCCGGCCCGCCTCGTCGAGCTTGGCCAGGCCGCGCAGCATCGGCGTCGGGTCGGCGGGCACGTAGCCCGTCGCGCACACCACGGCGTCCACGTCGAGGTCCGACACCGCGCCGGTCGGCAGGTGCTCGACCCGCAGCGAGACGCCGTCCCCGGTCTCCACCAGGCCGCGCATCCGGGAGGCGTTCACGATCCGCAGCCTCGGCGTGCCCAGCACCTGCTCCTGGTAGTGGGTGCGGTAGAGCTGGGCGGACAGGTCGGCGTCGACCACCGAGTAGTTGGTGTTCGCGTGGTAGGCCAGCAGCTGGGCGCGGGCGTTGGGCGGCGCGTCGAAGAACAGGTCCACCGCGTCGGGGTCGAACACCGCGTTGGCGAACGGGCTGTCGTCGGCCACGCTGTAGCCGTACCGGGAGAACACCGCCAGCACCTCGGTGCCGGGCAGCGCGCGGTGCAGGTAGTCGGTGACCTCGGCGGCGCTCTGACCCGCGCCGACCACGGCGACCCGGCGCGGGGCGCGCGCCCGCAGGTCCCGCACCCGGTGCAGCAGCTCGCTGCTGTGCCAGACGCGGGACGAGCCGGTCACCCCCGGCGGCAGGGAGGGCACCAGACCGGTCGCGATGACCACGTTGCGGGTGCGGCGGGTCGTCGTGCGGCCGTCGCGGCGCACCAGCACGTCGAGGTGCTCGACCGCGCCGTCCCGGGCGACCGGCTCGATGCCGACCACCTCGCAGCCGTAGGTGACGGAGTCGGCGAAGTGCCCGGCCACCCACTCCAGGTAGTCGTGGAACTCCACCCGCAGCGGGTACAGCGTCTTGCTGTTGATGAAGCCCGGCAGCCTGCCCCTGGCGTGCAGGTAGGCCACGAAGCTGTGCTCGCTCGCCGGGTTGCGCATGGACACCAGGTCCTTGAGGAAGGACACCTGCATCGTCGCGCCGTCGAGCAGCATGCCGCGGTGCCAGCCGAACCGGGGCTGGCGCTCGAAGAAGTGGGCCGTCACCGTGCCGACCTCCGCCAACGCCACCGCGAGCGCCAGGTTCGACGGTCCGAACCCGACGCCGACGACGTCGGCAGCCGTGGTGATCCCGCGCGGTACCGCAGCCAAATCGCTCCGCCTCCCCAGTGGCGCGTCAGATGAAGTCGAGCAGCTCCTCGGTGAGCAGGTCCTCCATCGGCATGATCCCGGCGACGACGGCGAAGTAGGCCGAGGTCAGCTCGGGGCTCGCGGCGATGGCCCGCAGCATCGACAGGCGCGCGTCGGAGACCTCCAGGCGCGCGAGCTGCAACGTGCCGTGGTAGCTCTCGACCAGCTCGTCGTCCCGGCGCGCGGCCCACGCGGCCAGGCCCGCGGCCCTCCGGCCGG
>NZ_JBFAAX010000854.1:0-1885 GCF_040639995.1 Actinosynnema sp. NPDC023658
GCCGGTCAGGGCGGCCCGGCTGCGACCGGAGAGCAGCCACGGGACCACCTGGTCGGTGTCCGCGGCCTCCACCTCGGGCACGCGCGGCCCGTCGGCCAGCACGACGTGGGCGTTCGTGCCGCCCATGCCCCACGAGCTGACCCCCGCGACCAGCGGCTCCTCCGGGCGCGGCCACGGCGACAGCTCGGTGTGCACGCGCAGGTTCAGCTCGTCGAGCGGGATGTCGGGGTTCGGCGTCTCGAAGTTCAGGCTCGGCGGCAGCGCCCGGTGCCGGATCGCGAGCGCGGCCTTGACGAACCCGACGATGCCCGCCGCGCCCTCCAGGTGGCCGACGTTGGTCTTGGCCGAGCCGTCCAGCTGCGGGCCGGTGCGCCCGGTCTTGACCGCGCCGAGCGCGCGGGCCTCGATCGGGTCGCCCACCGGGGTGCCGGTGCCGTGCAGCTCGACGTACTGCACGTCGTCCGGCCGCACGCCCGCCCTGGCCATGGCGTCGCGGATGACCTGGGTCTGCGCCTCGGCGCTGGGCACGGTGAGGCTGCGGGTGGGTCCGTCGTTGTTCACCGCGCTGCCGAGGATCACGGCGTGCACCGGGTCGCCGTCCGCGAGCGCGCGGGCCAGCGGCTTGAGCACGACCACGCCACCGCCCTCGCCGCGGGCGAACCCGTTGGCCCGGGCGTCGAAGGTGTGGCTGCGACCGTCCGGCGACAGGCCGCCGAACTCGACCGCGCTGGTCTCGCGGCCCGCGGCGAGGTTGAGGTTCACCCCGCCGGCCAGGGCGAGCGACGTCTCGCCGCGCCGCAGGCTCTCGACCGCGAGGTGCACCGCGACCAGCGCCGACGACTGCGCCGCGTCGACGGTCAGGCTCGGGCCGCGCACGCCGAGGAAGTGGGACACGCGGTTGGCGATGACGCCCCGGTTCGTGCCCGTCATGGTGTGCGGGGTGACGTGCGCGGGGTAGCTCAGGGTGCTGTAGTCGTCCCACGTCGCGCCGATGAACACGCCGGTGCGGCCGCCGGTGAGCGTGCCGGGGACGATCCGGGCGTCCTCCAGGGCCTCCCACGCCAGCTCCAGCACCAGGCGCTGCTGCGGGTCCATCGCGGCGGCCTCGCGGGGTGAGACGCCGAAGAACGCCGCGTCGAAGCCGTCGACCTCGTCGAGGAACCCGGCCGGCAGGTCGCCCGCACGTCCCGGCGGCGGCGGGGTGATCGCGTCACGACCGTCGCGCAACAACCGCCAGAACGCGGCCGGGTCCGGCGCCTGCGGCAACCGGCAGGCCATTCCGACGATCGCGATCCGGTCGTCTTCGCGGAGCATTCCCCCACCCATCGGGTCACCCTTTTCCGCTCGCGAGAACTCGAGTCGCTTCCCGGACGAAAGTGGTGCGGCCCGCGAGCACCGCACCATCGAGCAGTTGCTCCCCGCGGCGGAGAAAGGACTACTCGAACGTACCTCGCGTCTGCACGGCCGGCTACGGCCGTATCGCGTTTCCCGGAACACGCATCGGCTTTCCGATCGTGCCACTGGCACCGGCGACGCGGTTCGGCTTCAATGCGGCCGCGATCGCGCCCGACGCCGGGCGGTCCCCGGCGGGGCACTGCGGCAGCGGCAGTAGCGGCGCGGTCCGGACGGACGCCAGGACAGCAGCATGGAAGTTGTCGGACGGGTGCGCCGACCAGGAGATTGAGTCGACCGAATCCGCTGACCGCAGCGAGGTGAACGCCCATGACCCATGTCCGGCCCGTCATCGGGACCGACCGCACCACCAACCGGGGACGACTGATCCTCGGCAGCGTGATCGCGGGTGTGCTGCTGTCCGTGCTGTGGTCCTACGAGTTCGTGGACCAGGTCATCGGCGCGAACGTGGCCAACACCCTGCTCGGTGAGG
>NZ_JBFAAX010000854.1:1895-2359 GCF_040639995.1 Actinosynnema sp. NPDC023658
CTTCCATCGCGAGCACCGCCGCGGGCCTCGCGTTCGCGTTCGTCTCCGGCCTCGCGGGCACGTTCACCGCGTGCAACATCGCGATGGCCGCTTCGATCGGGCCGATGAGCCAGGCGAGCGGGTCGGCGGCGCAGGGCACGTTGCGCGCCCTGTTGCGCCCGTTGGGCTTCTTCACCGCGGGCATGGTGGCGGTGTCGGCGGTCTACGGCGCGGTCGGCGTGCTGATCGGGACGAGCCTGCCGCAGCTGTCCTCCGCGATGGTCGGCACGGTGCCGGTGCGGCTGATCCAGTCGTCCGTCGTGTTCGGCCTCGTCGGGCTGGCGATGGCCTACCTCGGGCTGGCCGCCCTGGGCGTGCTGCCCGACCTGTTCCGCGACCGGCCGGTGGCGCGCGTGGTGGTGCTCGGCGGACTGGTCGGCGCGTTCCTGATCGGTCGGCCCTACCCGATGTTCATCAAGCTGTTC
>NZ_JBFAAX010000855.1:0-2358 GCF_040639995.1 Actinosynnema sp. NPDC023658
GACCCTGGAGCCCCCGCGATGGCCCTTCCCGTTGTCCTGCTGGCGTCACCGCGGTCGTTCTGCGCCGGGGTGGAGCGCGCCATCGACATCGTCGACCGCCTCCTCGACCAGCGCGGCGGCCCGGTCCACGTGCGCAAGCAGATCGTGCACAACACGCACGTGGTGGCCGACCTGGAGGCGCGCGGCGCGGTGTTCGTGGACGAGCTGGACGCGGTGCCGGACGGCGCGACGGTGGTGTTCTCCGCACACGGGGTGTCGCCCGCGGTGCGGGAGGAGGCCGAGCGGCGCGGCCTGGAGGTGGTCGACGCGACGTGCCCGTTGGTGACCAAGGTGCACGCGGAGGCCAGGCGGTACGCCGCGCGCGGTGACACGGTGGTGCTGATCGGGCACGCCGGCCACGAGGAGGTCGAGGGCACGCTGGGCGAGGCGCCGGAGCGGACGGTGCTGGTGCAGAGCGTCGCGGACGTGGAGGCGCTGGACGTGCCGGACCCGACCAGGGTCTCCTACCTGACGCAGACGACGCTGGCGGAGGACGAGACGGCCGAGGTGCTGACGGCGTTGCGGGCGAGGTTCCCGGCGCTGAAGGGGCCTTCGTCGGCGGACATCTGCTACGCCACCACGAACCGGCAGGACGCGGTGCGCGAGATCGCCCGCGACTCGGACCTGGTGCTGGTGGTGGGTTCGGCGAACTCGTCGAACTCGGTGCGGCTGGTGGAGACGGCCCGTCGGGTGGGCACGCCCGCGCACCTCATCGACGACGTGTCCGGCATCCGGTGGGAGTGGCTGCACGAGGCGCGCGTGGTCGGGGTGACCGCGGGCGCGTCCGCGCCGCCGCGACTGGTGGACGAGGTGATCGAGGCGCTGGGCGCGTGGGACGTCCAGGTCCGCGAGACCGCGCGGGAGACGATCCGGTTCACCTTGCCCACCGCCGTGCGACCGCGGTGAGGGCGCCGGGCGACGAATGCCGACCGAACGGCGGGTTCCGGCCGTTCCGGAATGGCGTCGGACCGCGGTCGGGGCGAATTGTCGGCGCCGGCGTGGTGGGGCCGAACCTCAAACCTTGGTCAACAACCATTGTGAGAGCGCTCCACCGCTCACTAGCGTCGATTTCGGCCACAAGCCGCTCGGTGGTGAGCTCACCGCCAGGACACAAAACCCCTCACGTGTTCTGCGAGGTAGGCGTGATCGCGAATCCCACACCCATCGGGTAGACCCCCGGCGGACGCCTGGGACGACCAGTCCCAGGCGATCCGAAGCCGGACGACCGTCACGCGGGCGGCGCGCGGCGGACCGATCATCCGATGCCTGAGCGCGCCCGTGAACACCCCTTGGAAGCAACCGGGCACGGACCGTCGCCGCGACGTGCCGACTCTCCCACATGCCGGGAAAACCGAGACAGGAGCCGTGATCGCTCGTAGGGTCTAGCGGCGTCAGGGGCCCTCGGCCCCTGCGCGACCAAGATCAACGCCGATCGCTTCGAGGAGCTGGTGTGTCGACCCTCCGGGTGCGTCCCTACACCAGAACCGGCGGCCGCACGCGCTCCGCGACGACGCTGGCCATCGAGACCATCGTGACGACGAACGAAAGGGCGTCGCGGGACGCCCTCACGTCGACCGCGGAACACCGGATCATCAGCGACCTGTGCCGCGACCCGCATTCCGTCGCGGAAGTGGCGGCGCGGTTGCGATTGCCGCTCGGCGTCGTCCGCGTGCTGTTGGCGGACATGTCGGACATGAGCCTGATCAACGTCCACGACGACCAGGTGATCGACGACAAGGGCAGGCCGTCACTGGACCTGATGGAACGCGTCCTGCTCGGTCTCCGCCGAATCTGACCGTTCCCGCAAAGCGTGCACGACCGCGGACATGTCTTCTTTGTCGTGCCCCAATTCCACCGTGCGGGCGAACAGGGCCAGGCACTCGTCCAGCAGCGGTGAGGCGACGCCCGCCGCACGGGCCGCGTCAGCGATCAACCGGTTGTTCATGAGCACGTCGAGCGCCGCCGCCTGCGCCTCGAAGTCGGCGGCGAGCAGCTTCGCGGTCTTCGCCCGGGACACCTTGCTGGCCATCGGGCCCTTGTCCAGCACCTCGACCAGCGTGCCCAGGTCGAGGTCGTGCCGCTCTGCGAAGTGGAACGCCTCGGCCAGCCCGGTGGTCATCGTGATCAGGAACAGGTTCACCGACAGCTTCATCAGCAGGGCGTTGGGCGCCTGACCGCACTCCACCACCTCGGCGCACATCGGCGCGACGACCTCGCGCACGCGGGCCACGGCGGCCGGCGACCCGGCGAGCATGGCGACCAGCTCCCCCGCCTCGGCCGGTCCCCGCGAGCCCGAGACGGGCGCTTCGACGTACTCGC
>NZ_JBFAAX010000856.1:0-2351 GCF_040639995.1 Actinosynnema sp. NPDC023658
CCGTGTCGGCCGGCGGGGGGGGGCGGCCGGCCGCCCCCCCCCCCCACCGCCGATCACCAGTGCAGGTCCGGCAGCGAGGCGATCCGGACCAGGTCCGCCTCCGCCAGCGGCGGGGTGGGACGGGTGGGCGCGTCGGAGTGGCCGCCGTCGTCCGCGGCGTTCGACGTGTGGATGGTGATCCGGGTGCCGTCCGCCGCGACCGCGTTCAGGAACAACCTGGTCAGGCCGCCCTCCACCTGGGTCTCCAGCACCGCCTTGCGGCCACCGGGCAGGTCGACCGCCCGGCACGCGGGTCGGCCGTCGCACGCCGGGTCCCGGCCCTCCTCGGGCTTCTGGAGGTCCACCATGACCCACCCGCTGCCCGCGGCGTCGGTCAGGTTGGCGAGTGCCCGGTAGCCGCCCTGCCGGACGCGGAACGCCAACGCCTCGTCCCCACCGGGCACCGGCTCGGCCCGCACCCCCGCGGGCAGGGCGCCGGCCAGCACCGGGTCCAGCTCGGCCGCGCGGCGGTCCGACGGGGCCGCGGGCACCGGCCGACCCGCCCACTGCACCTTCAGCTGCGGCGCGGCGGCGATGGCGATCAGCCGGTCGTCGTCGAGGACCCGGGTCGTGGACCCCCTGCCCCCGGTCTCCATCACGTGCACGTACGTCCCGTCGTTTCGCCACACGTCGGCGCTGACCAGCGTCGCCTCCGGGCCCGGCTCCACGATCACCCGCGCGGTCGAGCCGTCCGGCAGCACCCTGGTCGAGCACTGGGTGTCCGGCCCGTAGTGCACGCACTCGGCGGGCGGCTGACCGCCGAGCGGCCTGACGTAGACGATGACCGTCCGGTCGCCGGTGATCGTGAAGTCACCGCCCCAGCTCTCGTCGATCGCGCACAACCGCAGTGGGGACGCCTGGACGCCCGCCGGCAGCGGCAGCGCGAACTGCCCGAACGCGTCGGTGAGGCGGGCGGACTCGGCCAGCTCCTCCGGCGTCGCGGTGCCCCGCGGCTGGTCGGGGAAGCCACCCGTCATCGCCTGCGTGGCGCAGCCCGATGACGCCGGCGCCGTCCACCCGGTGGTGGTGGGCGCGGTGGACAGCACACCGGCGGGCGGGGCGGACGACTGCCCCGGACCGGAGTCCACCGCGACCACCACACCGGCCACCGCGACGAACCCCGCCGCCGTCGCGGTCAGCACACCGAGCCGCCGACGGGCCCGCCGCTTGCGCCCGTCCTCGACCACCCGCTCGAACCGGAGGCCCGACGCGGGTTCGTCCACCAACGCCGATCCGATCATGTCGCGCACCTCGTCGCTCACGAGCCCTCCCACTGCACGGTCCGCCTGGTCGCCAACGCCCGGCGCAGGGTTCCCAGGCCCTTCGCCACCTGGCTCTTCACCGTTCCCTCGCTGCACCCCAGCGCCGCCGCCGTCTCCGCCACGGGGAGGTCCTCCCAGTAGCGCAGCACGACGGCGGCCCGCTGCCTCGGCGGCAGTGCGGCCAACGCGCGCCGCACGTCCATGGCTTCCTCGACCCCCGTCGACGCCTCGACCACCTCCGGCACCGCCTCGACGACCGTCTCCGGCCGCCTGCCCCGCCACCGCGACTCGTCGATGACGGCCCTCACCAGCACCTTGCGCACGTACGCGTCGACCCGTCCGTCCCGGTCCAACCGCCCCCAGTGCACGTAGACCTTGGCCAGCGCGGTCTGCGCCAGATCCTCGGCCCGGTGCCAATCGCCGCACAACAAGAAGGCGGTCCGCCGGACGACGGCCGCCCGTGCCTCGAAGTACGCCCGGAACTCGCGGTCCCGATCGTGCACGTGACACCTCCTCCACTCGGTCACCGCCCTATACGGCACCCGCCGGCGTCCCGTTGCCCGTAACTTTGGGTGACCGGGGTTCGCGTGCCGCCACAGCACGCCCACCACGCGCCTGGACCGGCCGCAGCGTCCCTTGCGCCCCCGGCCACCGGTCAGCGGACGGGCTCGGCACCGATGGTGTCGACGACGCCCGTCGTCACCGAGGTGAACGACAGCACGGTCCCGGCCTTGACGTCACCCAGGTCGCGGGTGACGACGTCACGCTCACCGATGACCTGCCCGGTCCCGGGGTCGATGATGAGGTCCCGGCGGTGGGTGCCGTCGTCGACGCCCAGCGCGATGCCGACCCGACCGCCCAGGTCGGCCTGCCGCTCGGTCACCTCCAAGCCCGGCAGCCTGGTCAACGCCTTGAAGATGTTCGCCCGGACGTCCTTGACGACCAGCCCGCTCGACAGTGCGGCGGAGGCGGTGTCGAGCACTCGGGCAGCACCCCGAGCCCGAACCCGACGAAGACCGGGGTCAGCCGCGCGACCAGCTCCGCCTCGCC
>NZ_JBFAAX010000857.1:0-2349 GCF_040639995.1 Actinosynnema sp. NPDC023658
GCCGTTCCTGCGCATGGGGCACGTGCCGGGCCGCCTGCCGCCGGACTACCCGTCCAACCAGCGGCGCGGTTGGGTCGCGGACCTGGCGGAGACCGATCGCGAGGTGTTGTGGTGGCGCGGCCTGGACGCGTTGCGGCGGGTCCACCGGGTGGACCCGCACGCGCTGGGCCTCGACTTCGCGGGCCGCCCCGGTCCGGGTGCGACCGGCCTCGACCGGGAGCTCGACCACTACGCGGACCACCTGGACTTCTTCCGGTGCGCCGGGTCGCCGCTGGTGCTGCGCGCGTTGACGTGGCTGCGCGCGAACCGCCCACCGGTCGTGACGCCGGAGGTGCTGCTGTGGGGTGACGCCAGGCTCGGCAACCTGATCTTCGACGGCCTCGACGTGGCCGCCGTGCTCGACTGGGAGATGGCCTCCCTCGGCCCGCCGGAGGTGGACCTGGCCTGGTACCTCTACCTGGACCGGAACCTGAGCGAGGGCATCGGGTCGGCCAGGCTGACCGGCCTGCCCGACCGGGCCCGCACGGTCCGCCGCTACGCCGCGCTGCTCGGCCGCGAGATCCGGGACCTGGAGTACTACGAGGTGTTCGCCGGGTTCCGCCTCGCCCTGATCACCGCACGGGTGGCGGACCTGGTCGTGCGGCACGGGATCGTCCCGCCCGGCACCGACTTCCCCCTGCACCGCAACGCCTGCGCACTGCTGGAGAAGACCCTCGCCACAGCCACAGCCACCGGCCGCTGACGCAGGTCCAAGCCCCTCAGGGGCCACCCGCCACCGCCCGCCGCCCGGCTGACCCCTCACCGCACACCGCCGCTCAGGGAGCCACGATGAAGTTCGGCATCAACCTGTTCCCCACCACCGGCCCGGCCGAGAAGTCGGCGGCGCGGCACTTCGAGGAGTCGTTGCGCCTGGTGGAGCTGGCGGAGGAGCTGGGGTTCCACCACGTCAAGACCGTCGAGCACTACTTCACCCCCTACGGCGGCTACAGCCCGGACCCGGTGGTGTTCCTGGCCGCGGCGGCGGCGCGCACGTCGCGGATCAGGCTCGTGACGGGCGCGGTGATCCCCGCCTTCACGCACCCCGTGCAGTTGGCGGGCAGGTTGGCGATGCTGGACAACATCTCCCGCGGCCGGCTGTCGGTCGGGTTCGGACGCGGGTTCCTGCCCGACGAGTTCGCGGCGTTCCAGGTGCCCATGGACGAGAGCCGGGACCGGTTCACCGAGGGTGTCGAGGCGTGCCGCCGGCTCTGGTCGGAGGAGGACGTCGTCTGGGAGGGCCGGTTCCACCGGTTCGGCCCGGTGACGCTGCTGCCGCGCCCGTTCCAGCGCCCGCACCCGCCGATCCTGGTCGCCACCGCGCTGTCACCGGAGTCCTGCGAGGCCGCCGGCGCCGCGGGTCACGGGCTGATGATGGTGCCGTCGATCAACAGGACCGAGCAGGTGCGGGCCATGCTGGCCCGGTACCGCGCGGCCTGGGACGACGCCGGGCACGACCCCGGCGACCGGGACGTGCACCTGAGCTACAACTGCTACCTGGCCGAGGACGGCGACGTGGCCTTGGAGCGGGGCCGGGTCTACTCCGAGCACACGAACAGGGCGCTCGCCGCCGCGGTGGAGCCGTGGACGCGCACGCGCAGCGACGCCTACCGCGGTTACGAGCGGGTCGTGGAACGGGTGCGCGGCAGCGACTTCGGCAAGCAGGTCCGCGACGGGAAGGCCCTGGTCGGCACGCCCCACGAGGTGCTGGACCGGGTGCACGCCATCCGCGGCTGGTTCGGTGACGTCACCATCAGCCTCCAGGTCATCTCCGGGAACATGCCGTTCGAGGAGTCGCAGCGCTCGATGCGCCTGTTCGCCGAGCACGTCCTGCCCGCGTTCGACCAGGAGTCCGCCGCCGTGACGGCGGGGTGAGCCGGTGCGCCTCCAGCCATCCTCTACCGAACCTCCAGCGCGCCCCGGTCGGATCGGTGCCGGTTCGGGGGGCCGCACGAGCGCGAAGGGAGGGCTCGTGATCCTGGTAACCGGTGCGACCGGCACGGTCGGCGGTGCCGTGGTCACCGCGCTGCGGTCGGCGGGCACCCCGGTCCGGGTGCTGACGCGCGACCCCGCGCGGGCGGTGTTCCCGCCGGACGTCGAGGTCGTCACGGGCGACCTCGGCAGGCCCGAGACGTTGACGAGCGCCGTCTCGGGCGTCGAGAAGGTGTTCCTGCTCTCGCCCGCCGAGCACAAGGCCGAGCACGACGGCAACCTCGCCCGCGCGGCGCGGGACGCCGGTGTGCGGCACGTCGTGCAGCTCTCGTCGCTCGCCGCCGCCGAGGACCCGGACGGCCCGCTGGCCCGCTGGCACCT
>NZ_JBFAAX010000858.1:0-2348 GCF_040639995.1 Actinosynnema sp. NPDC023658
GCCTGTCACAGCACCGTAGAAACGTCACAGTGACGGATCATGGGTGGTGTGACGGGGCCGGACGACCGACGGGCATCGCGCGTTCCCGACGTTCCCGGTGGGAAGTCGATCACCCAGGGGCCGCCCTGGCGGCTCGTCCCGTGTAGCGCCCGGCCACCCGCCCGGGACGGCCCGACGACCGCGACAACGGTGCGCGTGCACGTCGACACGCGTTCCGGAGGCTCGGATCGGCCGGCGGAGGGTGTCCGGGAAGGGGCATCCCCCGGTCGGGGTCCATCCCCTTCCGGACCCGTATTTGATGGATAATCGCCATTATCCATGAGTTGATCATGAACGCGGGGGGACTGACACGTCTCCGGGGCTCCGGTCCGCACGACTCCGCCACGCCCTCGCTCTCCGGGCCTCCGGTCGACGCCTGCCCCGCCGGGCCCGTCCATGCCTTCCACCAGCGCTAAGAGGGTGCGTGGCCGGGGCACGCCGGTGGTCGTCGTGGGGTCACCCCTCTCCCCTGCCGGCGGGTTCGGCGGGGCGGTGGTGCGGCCGGTGTTCGGGTGAGGGTGCGCGGGATTGTCGGTGGTGTGCGGTAGGAAGATCGACATGCAGGTGCTTGCCGCTCAGGAGTCGTTCTTCCTCGCCCGTCGGTCGCGGAAGGATTCGCCGCACACGACGGCGGCGTACCGGCGTGACCTGGCGGGGGTGACGGCGTTGTTGTCGGAGGTGACGGGCACTCCCCCGGATCGCCTGGTGATGGCGGACCTGACGGCGGGGAACCTGCGGGCGGCGTTCGGGGTGTTCGCGGATTCGCACGCGAAGTCGTCGGTGTTGCGGGCGTGGTCGACGTGGAACCAGTTCCTGACGTTCTGCGTGGCGGAGGAGTTGGTGGCGGGGAACCCGATGGGTGCGGTGGCGCGGCCGAAGACGCCGCCGCTGGTGCCGAAGCCGTTGCGGGGTGAGGACACGCCGGAGCGGTTGTTGGCGGCCGCGGCGGAGGGTGCGCGGCGTGGGCGTGATCCGTGGCCGGAGCGGGACGTGCTGGTGCTGGCGCTGGGTTTGGTGGCGGGGTTGCGGTCGGCGGAGATGCGGACGTTGACGTTGGCGTCGGTGGTGGGTCGGCCGGGTGAGCGGCGGTTGCACGTGGCGGGCAAGGGGAACCGGGATCGGTCGGTGCCGATCGAGCCGGCGATGGATCGGATCATCGAGCAGTACCTGGTGTCGTGTCGGCGGCGTTTTCCGCAGGGGCGGTTCGACCGGGGGTCGGCGTTGTTGCGGGATCGGCACGGTGAGCCGATCGGGCGAGGTGGGTTGGAGTACCTGGTGCGGTCGTGCTTCCGGTGGGCGGGGTTGCACGACCGGGTGCCGTCGGGGGCGAACCTGCACGCGTTGCGGCACACGTTCGCGACGCGGTTGGCGGAGGACGGCGCGTCGGCGTCGGAGATCATGGCGTTGTTGGGGCACGCGTCGTTGGCGACGTCGCAGAACTACATCGAGGCGACGGCGCGGGAGCGTCGGGCGGCGGTGGCGGGCAATCGGACGTACGTGTCGTTGTCGCGGTTGCCGCATCGGGAGTAGTGGGTGGGGTGGGGGTTGGGCTGTGCGGGTGAGGGGGGTGAGTCGATGTTCGCACGGGTGTACGCAGGGGTTATGAGGGCTGTGTGGCGGGGTTCGGTGTCGTTCGGTCTGGTGGTGTTCCCGGTGCGGTTGTTCGGGGTGGTGCGGGATCGGGGGGTGCGGTTGCACGAGGTGCACCGGTCCGACGGTGGTCGGGTTCGGCATCGGCGGGTGTGTTCGGTGTGCGGGGTGGAGGTGGGTGTGGCGGAGTTGGGTCGGGGTGTCGTGTTGCCGGATGGTCGGTTGGTGGTGTTGGACGCCGGGGATGTGGGGGGTTTGTCGGCGGGGGTGGAGCGGACGATCGAGGTGGTGCAGTTCGTGGGGGCGGGTGAGGTGGATCCGTTGTTGTCGGGGCGGGCGTATTTCGTGGAGCCGGAGCGGGTGGGTGTGGGGTCTTATGTGGTGTTGCGGGATGTGTTGGAGGGGTTGGGTCGGGTTGCGGTGGTGAGGGCGGGGTTGCGGGGTCGGGAGGTGTTGGGTGTGTTGCGGCCTCGGGGTGGGGTGTTGGTGTTGCAGGTGTTGGTGTGGCCGGAGGAGCTGCGGGAGCCGGGTTTCGATTTTTCGGGTGTGGTGTCGGGTGCGGCCGAGGTGGCGGTGGCGGAGTCGTTGGTGGAGTCGATGACGGTGCCGTTCGACGGGTCGGTGTTCCGGGACGGGTATCGGGCTGCGTTGGGGGGGTTTATCGAGGCGAGGGCGGCGGGTGGGGTGGTGGTGCCGGTGGCGCGGGGGCCCGAGGAGAG
>NZ_JBFAAX010000859.1:0-2348 GCF_040639995.1 Actinosynnema sp. NPDC023658
CGCCGCCCGGTCGACCCGGCCGGGCAGCCCTTCCGCGCCCCAGTCGGACGACGCGGCGTACACACCGGTCGGCACGACGATCGCGCGCAGGTACGCGAACAGCGGGCGCAGGGCGTGGTCGAGCACCAGCGAGTGGCGCTCGGTGCCGCCGGTCGCGCCGAGCAGCACCGGCTTGCCCGCCAACGACTCCGGCTCCAGCACGTCCACGAACGACTTGAACAGCCCGCTGTAGGACGCGTTGAACGTCGGGGTCACGGCGATCAGCGCGTCCGCGCCGACCACCGACTCCACCACCTCGCGCAGCCGCGCGCTCGGGAAACCGGTGACGAGGTTGTCCGCGATGTCGCGTGCCACGTCCCGCAGGTGCGTGGTGCGCACCTCCAGGCCGGGCACGAGCCGTTCGATGGCCTCGGTGAGCCGGGTCGCGAGCAGCTGGGTGGACGACGGCGACCCGAGCCCCGCCTGCACCACCGCCAGGGTCGTCATCGGACGGCCGCCTTCAGCATCGAGGCGTGGGTGGGCGCCTCCGGCACGTCCGCCGGGCGGCCGACCGCGAACTCACGGCGCAGCGTCGGCACGATCTCGCCCAGCAGGTCCAGCTGCTCCAGCACGGTCTTCAGCGGCAGGCCCGCGTGGTCCATCAGGAACAGCTGCCGCTGGTAGTCACCGAAGTGCTCGCGGAAGGTCAGCGTCTTGTCGATGACCTCCTGCGGGCTGCCGACGGTCAGCGGGGTCTGCTCGGTGAACTCCTCCAGCGACGGCCCGTGGCCGTACACCGGCGCGTTGTCGAAGTACGGCCGGAACTCCCGGACCGCGTCCTGCGAGTTGCGACGCATGAACACCTGGCCGCCGAGGCCGACGATCGCCTGGTGCGCGGCTCCGTGCGCGTAGTGCTCGTAGCGCTCGCGGTAGAAGGTGATCAGCCGCTGGAAGTGCTCCTTGGGCCAGAAGATGTGGTTGGCGAAGAACCCGTCGCCGTAGTAGGCGGCCTGCTCAGCGATCTGCGGGCTGCGGATCGAGCCGTGCCAGACGAACGGCGGAACGTCGTCGAGCGGGCGCGGGGTCGAGGTGAACGACTGCAACGGCGTGCGGTGCTTGCCCTCCCAGTCCACCACGTCCTCCCGCCACAGCTTGTGCAGCAGGGCGTAGTTCTCGATGGCCAGGTCGATGCCGTCGCGGATGTCCTTGCCGAACCACGGGTAGACCGGGCCGGTGTTGCCGCGTCCCATGATCAGGTCGACCCGGCCGTCGGCCAGGTGCTGGAGCATGGCGTAGTCCTCCGCGATCTTCACCGGGTCGTTGGTGGTGATCAGCGTGGTGGCGGTGGACAGGATCAGCCGCTCGGTGCGCGCCGCGACGTAGCCGAGCATGGTCGTCGGGGACGACGGCACGAACGGCGGGTTGTGGTGCTCGCCGGTCGCGAACACGTCCAGGCCGACCTCTTCGGCCTTCAAGGCGATGGCGACCATGGCCTTGATGCGCTCGGCCTCGGTCGGCGTCCGGCCCGTGGTGGGGTCGGGCGTCACGTCGCCGACGGTGAAAACACCGAACTGCATGGCCACTCACTCCTCGATCAGGTAGTTGCACTTTCAACTAACTGGCACAACGGTACCGGATCACCGGGTATTCCGGTGTTGTCCGGTGGCGCGCAGCACGCCAAGGTTGTGTCACGGGTCACCGATGGGGGAGGCACGGCACGGTGCAGCACGAGCTGGTGCGGCGCGTCGCGGAGATCGTCCCGGTCCTGCGCGCCCACGCCGCCTGGGGTGACGAGAACAGACGCCTGCACGAGGGCGCGCTGGAGGCGATGGCCGACGCGGGCGTGCTGCGCCTGCGGGTGCCGGCGGAGCACGGCGGCCACGAGGCGGACCTGACCACGGTGGTCGAGGTCATCGCGGAACTGGCCCGCGGTGACGGGGCGGCGGCGTGGACGGCGGCCGTGTGGGCCATCTCCACGTGGGTGGTCGGCCAGTTCCCGGCCGACGTGCGGCAGGAGGTCTTCGCCAAACCGGACGTGCGGGTCACCGGCATCCTCAGCCCCACCGCGACGGCCGTGCCGGTCGCCGGCGGCGTGCTGGTCAACGGTCGGTGGGCGTTCACCGCGGGCGCGTCGCAGAGCCACTGGACCGCCAACGCCGCCGTGCTGGCAGCGGACGGGGCCCAGGTCGCGCTGGCCATCCCGCTGGTGGACCTGGAGGTGGTGGACGACTGGCACACCACCGGCCTGCGCGCGACCGGCAGCGTGACCACAGTGGCGAAGGACCTGTTCGTCCCGACCGAACGGGTGCTGCGCCTGGCGCCCGTGCTGCGGGCGGACCCGGACGCCGCCGAACCGATGTACCGCGCCC
>NZ_JBFAAX010000860.1:0-2343 GCF_040639995.1 Actinosynnema sp. NPDC023658
CCTCACCCCACCCCTCCCCCTCACCCCAACGCCGCCGCCACCGCCCGAACCGCCGCCGACGGCGTCCGCCGGGGATCCGTCACCAGGAACAGCGTGCTGTCGGGCAGCTCCCGCACCCGCTGCAACGTGCCCGCGTCCAACTGCTCGGCCACCGCCACCCGAGGCAGCACCGTCCACCCCAGACCCGCCACCACGCACGACCGCACGGCCTCGATGCTGCCGAACCGGGTGATGCTCGGCGTCGCGGACAGCTCCCGCACGAACCGGTCGCTGTAGGAACACCCCTCCTCCAGCAGGAAGTACCGCTCGTCCAGCACCATCCCGGGTGCCGACACCAGCTCGATCGGCTCCACGCCGATCGCCGTCACCTTCAACCCCGGTGCGACGAGCGAGT
Source organism: Actinosynnema sp. NPDC023658 (assembly GCF_040639995.1). Lineage (NCBI taxonomy): Bacteria > Bacillati > Actinomycetota > Actinomycetes > Pseudonocardiales > Pseudonocardiaceae > Actinosynnema > Actinosynnema sp. NPDC023658. The sequence continues at coordinate 395 of NZ_JBFAAX010000860.1, forward strand.
CCTCCAGCGCCAGCGCCAGGTCCAGCGTCCCGTTGCGCACACCGGCCAACGCCTGCCGCGTGCCCGCCGGAGACAGGTGCACCGAGATCCCCGGCCACCGCAGCGCCACGTCCGCGATCCGCTGCGGCAGCCGGTAGGCGCAGACCGACTCGGGTGCGGCTATCCGCACCTCGCCCTCCACCGCCGTGCTGCCGCGCACCGCGTCGCGGAGGCGCTGCTCGGAGGTCAGCACCTCACGGGCGTGCTCGACGGCCTGCCGCCCGGCCTCGGTCAACCGGGCACCGCTGGGCAGCCGGTCGAACAGGCGGGCGCCGAGGTGTCGTTCCAGGGCCTTGACCTGACTCGTCACCGTGGATTGCACGAGGTGCAGTTCCGCCGCGGTGGCGGTGAAACTGCCCGTGCGCGCGAGCACCAGGAGGGTGCGCAGGAGGCGGGTGTCCACCGCATCGACAATACCGATCGCGTGCATCACAGGGAATCGTTGGACTCGATGCAAGCCGGTGGGGGACGCTGTCGGCATGACCGACGTGCTCCGATCAGCGGTGCTCCGCTACTCCGCCTTCACCACCGACCCCGCCGGGGGCAACCCGGCCGGAGTCGTGCTCGACGCTACCGGCCTGGACGACGCCCGGATGCTGGCGATCGCCGCCGAGGTCGGCTACTCCGAAACCGCCTTCGTCTTCCCCCGCTCCCTCTCCCCCTCCACCCCAACCACCACCGCCACCACCACCACCACGACCACCTTCGACGTGCGCTACTTCAGCCCTCTGGTGGAGGTGCCGTTCTGCGGCCACGCGACCGTCGCCGCCGCCGTCGCCCTCGACCGACCGGGCACCTTGCGGTTCCACACCAAGGCCGGGCTGGTCGAGGTCGCCACGGGTCCCGGCACGGCCAGCCTCACCAGCGTGCCGACCACATCCACGCCCGCTCCCGACTCCGACGTCACCGAGGCGCTGCGCGCGCTGAGGTGGTCCGCCGACGACCTCGACTCCCGCTACCCCGTGCACTGGGCGCTCGGCGGCTCGCGGCACCTCGTGCTGGCCGTGCGCACGCGGGAACGCCTGGCGGCACTGGACTACGACTTCGACGCCTTGGGTGATCTCCTGCGCGCCAACGACGCCCTGACCGCGCAACTGGTGCACCAACGGGCCGACGACGTGTTCGACGCGCGCGACCCGTTCCCGGTCGGTGGCGTCGTCGAGGACCCGGCGACCGGCTCGGCCGCGGCGGCGTTCGGCGGCTACCTGCGGGCCATCGGCCAGGTCACGCGACCGAGGTCGCTCACCCTGCACCAGGGTGAGGACATGGGGCGACCCAGCCTGCTCCGCATCGACGTCTCACCGGACGACCCGCGCGTCACCGTGACCGGCTCGGCGGTGCCGATCCCGGGTGGCGCCGCACCACTCGGGATCAGCGGCGCACCTCAGGCCTGAACGCGCTCCAGCACCACCACGGGGATCTCGCGGTCGGTCTTCTTGGCGTAGCCCTCGTAGTCGGGCCACACCTCGTTCATCAACTCCCACAGCTTCGCGCGCTCGTCACCGGTCGCGGTGCGGGCCTTGGCGGTGAACACGTCCGGGCCCACCTGCACCTCGGCCTCGTTGCGGGCGGCGAGGTTGCGGTACCACGCGGGGTGCTCCGGTGCGCCGCCGTACGAGGCGACGACCACGTACGCGTCCCCGTACGGCTGGTAGATCAGCGCGGTGCGACGCGGCTTGCCGGACTTGCGGCCGGTGGTGGTCAGCAGGAGCGTGAACACGCCCGGCCGCCACTCGTGCCCCTCGGCACCGTTCGACTCGACGTACTTGCGGATGTGCTCGTTGACCCAATCGACTGGGCTGTCCAGAACCGACATGCCCCGACGTTACCGAGGATGCCCCGCCCCCGCCGAACGTCGTTCCTGCGCCGTCGCCCACCACGCGGCAGGGCCGCCGGTCGCTACTCCGCAG
>NZ_JBFAAX010000861.1:0-2338 GCF_040639995.1 Actinosynnema sp. NPDC023658
GGGCCGCGCCGCCTCCCGGCCTGGCCGACTGGCTGTCGACCCGGCCGGCGGTGGAGCTGGGCGCGTTGGGCCGCCTCGTGGTGTCCGGTGTGGTGCTGGTCCTGTTGTTGTTGGGCGTGCGCACGTGGCAGAGCCCCCGGATGCGCACGGTGGTCGGCGTCGTGTGGGACCTGGTGGCGTTCTGGCCGCGGCTGGCGCACCCGATCTGCCCGCCGCCCTACGGCGGTCGCGCCACGATCGAGCTGACCTCGCGCGCGGTCCGGTTGGCCGGGCACCACGACGTGGGCGCGGTGGTGCTGTCCGGGCACAGCCAGGGCAGCGTGGTGTGCTTCGCCGCGCTGTCGCTGCTGCGCCGGGAGAGCCAGCGGCCCGATCCGGCCGACGGCGAGCGCTACATCCGGCAGGCGGAGGCGGCGGCCGCGCTGCGCCGCGTCGGCCTGGTGACCTACGGCTCGCAGTTGCAGTGGGCGTACTCGCGGCTGTTCCCGCACTACCTGGGCCGCGCCGAGCTGGCCGGCCTGCACGACGAGCTGGGCGACCGGTGGTGGAACGTGCACCGGCTGACGGACCCGCTGGGCGGACCGCTGCAGGTGTGGCCGGAGACGGCCGAGGAGCGGGTGTTCGCGGAGCCGAAGCTGTGGGGCGTGCGCTGCGGGAACGACGTGCGGCTGCGCGACCCGGAGTTCCTCGACCCGGACCCGGACATGGTCGCCTCGCCGTTGCGCGGGCACGGCGACTACTACCACGACCCGGTGTTCGACGAGGTCGTGGCGCGGGTGGCGGACGCCGTCGTCGCACCGCGCAGCACCACGACCGTCGTGGTGAGCGGCCTGGCCCTGTCGGGCGAACCGTTCGGGTCGTGAGAGACGCTCGCCTTCGATGTGGTGAGGTGGGGTGACCCGACCACCAGGGAGGACCGCTCCAGTGATCATCCGCCGTGCCACCGCCGAGGACGTGCCCGCCATCGTCGCCATGCTCGCCGACGACGAGCTGGGCGCGTCGCGCGAGTCACCGGGCGACCTCGCCCCCTACCGGCGGGCGTTCGAGGCCATCGACGCCGCCGGGCACGAGGTGCTGGCGGTCGCGGAACGGGACGGCGAGGTCGTGGGCACGCTCCAGCTCACCGTGCTGCGCGGGCTGTCGCGGCGGGGCGCGTCACGGGCCCAGATCGAAGCCGTGCGGGTCGCGTCGGGTGCGCGCGGGCAGGGTCTGGGGGAGGAGCTGGTGCGGTGGGCGATCGACGAGGCGAAGGCCCGCGGCTGCGCGGTAGTGCAGCTCACGTCGGACAAGTCGCGGGTGGCCGCGCACCGCTTCTACCTCCGCCTCGGCTTCACCCGGTCGCACGAGGGCTTCAAGCTGCCGCTGTCGTGACGCGGAGTAGGTTTGCCGCGCAGATCCACTCGACCGGGAAGGCATGATGATCCCTGTCCTCGCGACCGCGTTGACGGTCGTGGCGCTCGTCGCGGCCCTGTGGTCGCTGGTGCTGGTCGTCACCGACCGGCCCGTCACGCTCGCCACCAAGCCCACCCTCGGCCTCGCCGCGGTCGTCGTGCTGCTGGAGGTCGGGCTGCTCGCGCAGGCGGTCGCGGGCGTGGTGAACCTGGTCTCCGCCGACCGGGGCGACCTGCACGTGGCCACGTTCGTCGGGTACCTGGTCGCCACGGTGGCGGTGCTGCCCGTCGGCGCGTTCTGGGCCCTGGGCGACCGGTCGCGGTGGGGCGCGGGCGTGCTGGCCGTGGCGTGCCTGAGCGTGCCGGTGATGATCCTGCGGCTGAACCAGGTCTGGGCCGCTCATGGCTGAGCGGTCCGAGGAGCTGAAGCGCACGACCCGGTCCGGACCCGGCCGGATGCTGATCGCGGTGTACGGCATCTTCGCCGTCGCGGCCACGGCCCGCTCGGCGGTGCAGCTGTCCACCCGGTTCGACCAGGCGCCGCTGGCCTACCTGCTGTCGGCGTTCGCTGCGGTCGTGTACGTGGTGGCCACGGCCGCCCTGGCCGGTGTGGTGTCGAGGCGGGTCGCGTACCTCGCGTGCGGCGTCGAGCTGGCCGGGGTGCTCCTGGTCGGCGCGGCGAGCCTGGCGTTCGCGGACGCGTTCCCGGACGCGACCGTCTGGTCGGACTTCGGCGGCGGCTACGGCTTCGTCCCGCTCGTGCTGCCGGTGCTCGGCCTGCTGTGGCTGCGGCACACGGGCCGTGGTCACGCGGGGCGGGACCACGCGGGCCAGGGGCACACGGGCCGGGGCCACGCGGGTCAGGGCCACGCGGGTCGGGGCGGCACCGGGCGCGGCGACGAGGGACTGCGGCACTCCGAACAGGACCGCTGAACCGAGCGGGCGCC
>NZ_JBFAAX010000862.1:0-2338 GCF_040639995.1 Actinosynnema sp. NPDC023658
GTTCGACCCGGCACTGCACCGCGGCCTGGCGGCGTTGGCCCGGCGGCTCGGTGCGAGCGTGTCCATGGTCCTGCAGGCGGGGTTGGCCGCTGTGCTCAGCAAGTTGGGTGCCGGTGACGACATCCCCGTGGGCTGCGCGATCGCCGGTCGTACGGACCAGGCGCTCGACGATCTGGTCGGGTTCTTCGTCAACACGCTGGTGCTGCGGACGAACACCGGCGGCGACCCGACCTTCGCCGAGCTGGTGACGCGGGTCCGGGAGACGGCGCTGGACGCCTACGCCCACCAGGACCTGCCGTTCGAGGTCCTGGTCGAGGCGCTCAACCCGGAGCGGTCGCTCGCCCACAACCCGTTGTTCCAGGTCATGCTGGTGCTGGACAACGATCCCCGGGCCGAGCTCGCGCTGCCGGGCCTGAACGTCACGCAGCTTCCCCCGCCCGGCAACGCCGCCAAGTTCGACCTGGCCTTCCGGCTGACCGAACGGCCCGCCCTGACCGGGGTACTCGAGTACGCCACCGACCTGTTCGAGCACACCACCGCCGAGGCGCTGGTGCGCCGGTGGCAACGCCTGCTGGCGGAGGCCGTCGCCGATCCCGACCGCCCGCTCCGCAGGTTCGACGTCGCACCACTCGCCGCCCACCGCCCGGACACGCCCGTGGTGGAGGAGAAGTTCAGCCGCCTGCCGCGCACGCCCCAGGAGCAGGTGCTGTGCGACCTGTTCGCGGAGGTGCTGGGACTGCCCCGGGTCGGTGTCGACGACGACTTCTTCGCGCTGGGCGGTCATTCGCTGATGACCACCCGCCTGGCCGCCCGGATCAGCGCGACCCTGGGCGTGGACGTGCCACTTCGCGTGCTGTTCCGGAAACCCACGGTGGCCGGTGTCGCCGGTAGTCTGGCCGCAGCCGGCCCGGCCCGGCCGGCCCTGACCACGGTGGAACGCCCGGACGTCCTGCCGCTGTCGTTCGCCCAGCACCGGTTGTGGTTCCTCGACCAGCTGGAAGGTCGGAGCGCCAACTACAACATCCCGTTCGCGCTGCGGCTCGCCGGCCGACTGGACCGGTCGGCGCTGCGGTCCGCGCTGACCGACCTGCTGGCCCGCCACGAGAGCCTGCGGACGGTTTTCCCCCAGGCCGACGGCGTCCCGTACCAGCAGGTCGTGGACGCGGCGGCGACGCTGGAGGTCATGCCGGTCGACGATCTGACCGCCGCGGTGGAGAGTGTGACGCGGCGCCCGTTCGACCTGGCCGTCGAGCTGCCGATCCGGGCGGTGTTGTTCGAGCAGGCCGCCGATGTGCACGTGTTGTTGCTGGTGGTGCACCACATCGCCGCCGACGGCTGGTCGATGTCTCCGTTGTCCCGTGATCTGGCGACGGCGTATGCGGCTCGTCGCGAGGGTAGGGCGCCGGACTGGTCGCCGCTCCCGGTGCAGTACGCGGATTACACGGTGTGGCAGCGGAACCTGCTGGGCGATCAGTCCGACGAGGACAGCCTGGTCGCGGAGCAGTCCGCGTACTGGGCCGAGGCGCTGGCCGGGTTGCCCGATCAGCTGGAGCTGCCCGCGGATCGACCCCGCCCGCCCGTACCGACGTACCAGGGCGACTCCGTGCCGGTTCGACTGGACGCCGATCTGCACGCCGGGCTGGCGGCGTTGGCCCGTCGGTGTGGGGCGAGTGTGTTCATGGTGTTGCAGGCGGGGTTGGCTGCTTTGTTGACCAAGTTGGGTGCAGGTGAGGACGTCCCGGTGGGGAGTCCGATCGCCGGTCGTACGGATCAGGCGCTGGACGACCTGGTCGGGTTCTTCGTCAACACGTTGGTGTTGCGGACGGACACCTCGGGCAATCCCACCTTCAGTGACCTGGTCAAGCGGGTCCGGGAGACGGCCCTGGGCGCCTACGCCCATCAGGACGTGCCGTTCGAGTACCTGGTGGAGGTCCTCAACCCGGCGCGGTCCCTGTCCCACCACCCGTTCTTCCAGGTGATGCTCGCCCTGGACACCGCGCCGCGGGCCCGGTTCGCACTGCCCGGACTGGACGTCGACCTGCTGCCGACCCCGACCGTCACCGGCGCGTTCGACCTGGCGTTCAGCCTGTCCGAGCGGCACGGTCCGGATGGCGTCCCGGACGGCATCGTCGGCACCCTCGAGTACTCCACGGACCTGTTCGACCAGGCCACCGTGACCACACTGCTGGCACGGTGGCAGCGCCTGCTCACCGAGGCGGTCGCCGCCCCGGACGACCCGCTCGGCCGCATCGACATCCTGAGCGCCGACGAACTGCGCCACCTGGCCGACCACAACGACACCAGCACTCCGGTCCCGAGCGACACCCTGCCCGCCCTG
>NZ_JBFAAX010000863.1:0-2336 GCF_040639995.1 Actinosynnema sp. NPDC023658
GCCCCGGCGCAGCAGCTCGCGCAGCGCCGAGGCGGGCGAGGCGCCCTCCATGACCTCGCGGCCCAGCTCGTCCATGGCCGCGCGCAGGTCCGCCGGTGGCGCGAGCGGGTCGGGCCCGTCGACGTACCGGCCGTACCGGTAGCCGCTCATGCGCGCACCCCGCCGGCGGTCGGTGCGGCGGGAGCGCAGGTCACCGGGTCGAACGATCCGCTCGCGAACCCGCTCATCCGTACACCGTCCGGTCGTCGTCGCTGTCCTTCGACAGCTGGCGGGTGAGGTAGAGCGACTCCAGCGCCAGCTCGACGGCCGACGCGATGCGTCCCGCCGGGTCCTTCGGCCCGGCGCCGACCCGCTGCGCCACGTCGTGCAGCACCGGCAGCTCGGGCAGCGCGGCGAGCAGGTCGCCGGGGTGCACCCGCTCCCCCGTGGCCACCGGGTGCCCGTCGGACACCAACGCGGCCAGCGGGCGCAGGTCGATCCCCGCGAACGTCGAGCGCGCGGTGTCCGCCACGGCCCGGCGCAGCAGGTGGACCAGCACCTCCTGCTCGCGGCCCTCCTCGCCGGCCTCGAACTCCAGCTTGCCGCGCAGCACCTCGGGCACCGACTCCAGGTCGATCGGCCGGGCGATCGGCGGGTTCTCCCCGATCAGGGCGCTGCGCCGCAGGGCGCTCGCGGCCACCGTCTCCGCCGCGGCGACCGCGAACCGGGCCGACACGCCGGAGCGCTGGTCGATCGAGGACGACTCGCGCAGGTGCCGCACGAACCGGGCGATGACCTCCAGCAGGTGGTCACCGACCTCCGCGACCAGGTGGGCCTCCTGGCGGACCAGGTCGACCTCGGCCCCGATCTCCAGCGGGTAGTGCGTGCGGATCTCCGCGCCGAACCGGTCCTTGAGCGGGGTGATGATCCGGCCGCGGTTGGTGTAGTCCTCGGGGTTGGCGGTGGCGACGAGGAGCACGTCCAGCGGCAGTCGCAGCGTGTAGCCGCGGATCTGGATGTCGCGCTCCTCCATCACGTTCAGCAGTGCGACCTGGATGCGTTCGGCCAGGTCGGGGAGCTCGTTGACGGCGATGACGCCGCGGTGCGAGCGGGGCAGCAGGCCGTAGTGGATGGTCTCCGGGTCACCGAGGCTGCGGCCCTGGGCGACCTTGACCGGGTCGACGTCACCGACCAGGTCACCGACGCTCGTGTCCGGCGTGGCGAGCTTCTCGGTGAACCGCTCGTCGCGGTGCTTCCAGACGACGGGGAGGTCGTCGCCCAGCTCGCGGGCGCGGCGCTGGGACTCGGGCGTGATGGGGTCGAGCGGGTGCTCGTTCAGCTCGGCGCCCTCGATGACGGGGGTCCACTCGTCCAGCAGGCCGACGAGGGTGCGCAGCAGGCGCGTCTTGCCCTGGCCGCGTTCACCGAGCAGCACGACGTCGTGGCCGGCGAGGAGGGCGCGTTCGAGCTGCGGGAGCACGGTGCGGTCGAAGCCGACGATGCCGGGCCAGGGGTCGCGGCCCTCGCGGAGTGCGGCCAGCAGGTTCTCCCGGATCTCGGCCTTGACCCCGCGCGGCAGGTGGCCGGCCTCGCGGAGGGCGCCGGCGGTGGTGGGAAGCTCAGAGGTCACCCCTCCGAAGTTACGCACTGATGGGCCGTCGGTCGACGTGGAGCGGCTCCACCCCGGCCTGGTCGTGCGGGCCCGGCGGAGGTGGGGGTCAGCCGGCGAGGGTGAGGAGTTCGGTCCTGGCCGGTTCGTCGGCCAGGCGTGACACGGCGATCATCGGGGCCAGTGCGCGGCACCACTCGCGCAGCCGGTCGGGGTCCAGGTCGGCCGCTCCCGCCACCTGGTCGGCGCGGTCGGCCACGCCCTCGCCGCCCGCCGCGTCCAGCACGTAGTCCACGACGTCGAAGCACGGGTCGCCCACGCACGGCCTCGGGTCGATCGCCACCAGACCGCGCTCCGGGCCGCCGTCCAGCACGTTGCCCAGGTGCAGGTCACCGTGCAGCAGCACGCGCGGCTGGGTGTCGAGCAGGGCGCGGCTGCGGTCGAGGGCGCGCGCCCACGTCCGCTCGGTGATGTGCGCGGCCACCGCGGGATCGGCCAGGCGACGCCCGATGCGGGCGAAGGACTCCTCGCAGCGATCGCGCAGGTCCAGCCGGTCGCCGCCGGGGTCGGACGCGGTGTGCAGCGCCGCCACCAGTCCGGCCCACTCCGCCGGTGACAGCGGGACCGGCAGCTCGTCGGCCATCGTGCCCGGTCGGATGGCCTCCATCAGCACCGCGCCGTCCGCCTCGGCCACCACGGCGGGCACCCGGCCGGACGGCGCGAACAGCCGCAGCACGGCCGTCTGCTC
>NZ_JBFAAX010000864.1:0-2328 GCF_040639995.1 Actinosynnema sp. NPDC023658
GGCGGGCCGCACCAGCACGGTCTGCCCGCCGACGATCCGCTTGAGCGAGGCCGGCGTGCCGTGCGCGATCACGCGACCGTGGTCGATGACCGAGATCTCGTCGGCCAGCGCGTCGGCCTCCTCCAGGTACTGCGTGGTCAGCAGCACGGTCGCGCCGTCGGAGACCAGCGTGCGCACCACGTTCCAGATGTCGTCCCGCTTGGCCGGGTCCAGCCCGGTGGTCGGCTCGTCCAGGTAGATCACGTCGGGTCGACCGACCAGGCTGGCGGCCAGGTCGAGCCGACGGCGCATGCCGCCGGAGTACGTCTTGACCTGCCGCCCGCCCGCGTCGGTGAGCTCGAAGTCGCGCAGCAGCTCGGCGGCCCGCGCCTTGGCCTGCGAGGTGCGCAGGTTGAGCAGCTGCCCGATGAGCACGAGGTTCTGCACGCCGGTCAGGTCTTCGTCCACCGACGCGTACTGCCCGGTCAGCCCGATCAACCCGCGCACCCGCGCCGCGTCCGACACCACGTCCAGCCCGCCGACGGCGGCACGTCCGGCGTCCGGTCGCAGCAGCGTGGCCAGGATGCGCACCGCGGTCGTCTTGCCCGCGCCGTTCGGCCCGAGCACCCCCAGCACCGTGCCCGGACGGGCGGCGAGGTCGACACCGGCCAGCGCGGTCGTCTTGCCGTACCGCTTGACCAGGCCTTCCGCCTCGAAGGCGTATTCCATGTCCGTTCCCTTCCCCTGTCGTTCGGGGCGACTGTCCGGGATGGACGTGTCATCGGGCGTGCAGGCACGTGTCAAGACGCGTGTCAACGCCCGCGCGGACGACATCCCCGGTCGTTCACAGGCGTTCCGGGCGTTCCGCCGTCGTCCACATGCATCGACAGGACCGTTCAGCGTTCCGCTTACCGAAGCGGAACGCGGTCATTCGGTGCTACCCGCACCGCCGCTGGGTCATCCTGGTCCCTCTCGGTACCCCGGTCGGCGGTGCCCCGTTCCGGGGACCGATCTTGTCGGAGGCGTCCACCCGCTGCTGATCTTGCCGAGACCCCGACTTCACCGCAGGAGGACATCCCCCATGACCGTTGCCCACGACGATCCCCACGTCGCGAGGCTCTTCGAACGCATGGCACAGCTGGTCTGCGACGGCGTCGGTGACCCGCTCGACCTGCACGAACACCTGGTCGAACTGGCCGTGGCGAACTCGCCGGACGTCGCCCGGTACTGGAAGCAGGTCGGGGTGGGCGTCGGCGTCCCGGACGTCGCCTACAAGGACGGAGGTCCGCACCTGTTCCCGGACGCGCCGGCGGTCCGGGTGTTCCGCACCAGCGGAACGACCGGGAGCGTCCGCGGCTCCGTGCGCTACTCCACGCTCGGGCTGGAGCTCAAGCGCCTGGCCGTCGAGGCCAACGCCCGGCGCCACCTGCTGCCCGACGGCGGTGTGCGACCCGTGGTGCTGCCGTTCGCGCCGTCCGAGGAGAGCGCCCCGGAGATGGCGATCGCGTTCGACATGGCGCGGATCGCGGAGTCGTGCGGCGACCCCGCGCTCAGCGCCGCCGTCGTGGGAGCGGACGGGGTGGACTTCGACCTGCTCGCCGGACGCCTGGACGCCGCCGTGGCGGAAGGGCTGCCGGTCGTGCTCGTGGGGGCGACCTTCGCGTTCGTCAACATCTGCGACGCGTTGGAAGCGCAGGGCCGAAGATGGGAGTTGCCGCCCGGATCGCGGATGTACGACGGGGGCGGGTTCAAGGGCCGCTCGCGGATCATGCGCGTCGACGACCTGCGCGACGCGGTCCGCCGCGTCTTCGGCATCGAGCGCCACGGCAACATCTTCGGCATGACCGAGCTGGCCAACATGCTCTACGACGCCTCGGACACCCCGGTCGGCCCGCTCGGTGAACGACCCAAGGGCAGCCACCTCGCGGGTGGCCCCAAGGTCCGCGACCCGCACACGCGCGAACACCTCGCGCAGGGCCGGGGCCTGCTGGAGATCACCGACCTGTCCGTGCTGGACCGCCCGCACGTGCTGCTCACCGGCGACCTCGGCATCGCCGGGCCGGAGGGCGTGGCGATCGCGGGTCGGATCGCGGGCAGCGCCAGCCGCGGCTGCTCGCTGACGCTGGACGAGATGACCGGAGGTGCCGCGTGAGCGTGTCGTGGATGCCGGAGTGGCTGGTCGCGGACGGCGTGCCGTTCACCCTCAAGTCGGGCCCGCACGAGTGGCGCGGCGTCCGGCCCGCCGACTGGACCGCGGTCGGTGAGGGCCTGCGGACGGCGCACGAGGACCTGCGTCGACTGCCCGTGCGACGGATCGTCGAGGCCCTGGACGCGGTGGCGGACCTGTGG
>NZ_JBFAAX010000865.1:0-2324 GCF_040639995.1 Actinosynnema sp. NPDC023658
GGGCTCGGGCAGGCCGTGGGCGGTGAGCGGGCCGCGGGTGGCGGTCAGCGCCGCCGCCACCAGCCGGCTCTGCGCACGGGCGGGCAGGGCGGTCCACCACCAGCGCCGGGCCAGCTGGTCCAGCGGCAGGCCCAGGAGGTGACGCGGGACGACGTGGGCACCGCGCCGCACCGACAGGACCGTGCGGCTCGCGACGTGGGAGACGGCGGTGGCCACGTCGCAGGCCGAGTTGCCCAGGCCCAGCACCAGGACGCGACGGCCCGCCCAGGCGTCCGCGCCACGGTAGTCGAGCGTGTGCAGGACCGGCCCGGGGAAGGACTCGACGCCGGGGATCGCGGGCGACCTCGGCGTCCAGTGGTGCCCCGTGGCCATGACCACGTGCGAGAAGCTCCGACGCCGCGCCCGCCCCCGGTCGTCACGGGTGGTGACGGTCCACGCCCCGGCCGCCGAGGGGCGGACCGCGTCGACCTCGGTGCGCAGCTCGACGCGGTCGCGGAAGGGGCGTGCACACGCGTCGAGGTAGGCGGCCACCTGGTCGTGGCGCGGGTGGGTCGGGTAGGTGCCCGGCATCGACGACCAGGTGAACGCCGTGGTGTGCTTGGAGGTGTTGAGCCGCAGCGACGGGTACGCGGGGCTCGCGCCGGTCTCCGGGTAGTGCCAGACGCCGCCGATCCGCGCGCCGCGGTCCAGGCACGTGAACGGGATCCCGCGGACGTGCAGCTCGCGCGCGACGGCGAGCCCGGCGAAGCCCGCGCCCACCACGCAGACGTCGGGGTCCGGCACGCCCCGGGCCGGGGTCACCGCGGAGGTGGTGTCACGACATCCAGCGCGGTGGCGCGGTGGCCGTTGTTCCGCACGGGCGCCGCGTGGCCGGGGCGCAGGGCGGCGAACTTCTCGCCCAGCGGCCGGATCACGTTCTTCTCGACCTGGTAGTAGCTGGTGAGCGAGGACAGCGGCACCCGGCGCAGGAACCAGTGGCCGGTGAGGTTGCAGCCGATGTAGGGGTTGCTGTGGAACCGGCCGGTGAGCCAGCCCGCGGCCTCGGCCTCGAAGGTCTTCTCCAGGCGGAAGTAGTTGAACAGGCTCTGCGCCGTGACGCGGACCGTCTCGTCCTCGTCCTCGGGCTCCGGTTGCGCGACGCCGAACCAGCACTCCGGCTGCGCGGCGTCGTCGACGTAGGCGTCGTTGAACCCGAGCCACGGCCAGACGAACGCGATCAACCGCGCCCGGGAGGTGCGCAGGTCGTCCACGGCCTGCCCCTCCCCGACCTGCTCGGCGTCCACGTAGGAGCGACCCAGCCAGGTCGGCGTCCACAGGTAGTAGGGGTAGGCGCTGTCGTCGGACAGCAGGTAGGTGTTGGCGTTGGAGAACAGCTCGTTGCCCGCGACGGGGCGCAGCCGCACGCCGTACTCGGGCAGGGCGAACCGGACCGAGAGCACCTCGAAGAAGGCCCGGATGTCGCGGTAGTACTCGGTGAGCCGGCGGTAGGCGGTACCGGTCTCGGACAGCACGTCTTCCCTGAAGATCATGACGACTCGCTTCCGGTCGCACCCGCCGCGCGCGACACCTCAACGGAAAGAAATCAGTCCTTCACTGAGAGCAACGATCGACTGTACCCGAGGTCACCACTACTGTAAATGGCCTAGAGTGATCGCATCGATGCTCTGCGCACACGGGGGACGACGTGCTCGACGTGGCGGTGGTGGGTGCCGGGGTCGGCGGCTGCTACTGCGCCTACCGCCTCGCCGGCGGAACGGGTCGGGCCGGCGGGGTCGCGGTGTTCGAGCGGACCCGCCGCGTCGGTGGCCGGCTGTGGTCCGTGCCCGTCTCCGCTCCCGCAGCCGGTGGCGGTGAGGAGGTGCCGGACCTCGTCGCGGACCTCGGCGCCATGCGCCTGCACCGCGGGCTGCGCTCGGTGCTCGCGCTGGTCCGCCACCTCGGCCTCGAACCCGACCTGGTGCCGTTCACGTTCGACCGGCCCGAAAACCTGGTGCACCGGCGCGGCACCACGACCCGCCGCAACCAGGCAGGGCCGTCCCCCGACGAACTGGTCACCGAGGCCGCGGAGCGCCTCGTCCCGGGGTTCGCGGACCTCCGCCGCCGGCGGCACGAGGCGTGGTCGCGGGGCGATCGGCACCGCGCCGACGCCCTGCTGGGCACCGTCCGCGCGCGACTGTCCCCTGTGGACGGCCAGACCTGGCCGCAGGCCCTCGAACGCGCGCTGGGGTCGGCCGCGCTCGCGTTCGTCCACGACGCCGGCGGCTACGACGTCCGCCACAGCGCCGAGAGCGCCGCCGCCCGGCTCGACCTGCTCTTCCGGACCC
>NZ_JBFAAX010000866.1:0-2323 GCF_040639995.1 Actinosynnema sp. NPDC023658
ACGCCGATCTGCGTCCCGGTGGTGTAGGGCCCGGTGTCGTCACCGCTGTTGGGGTACAGCCACAGCGTGCCGTCCGTGCGGGCGGCGACGATGTCGGCGCGGTGGTCGCCGGTGACGTCGTCGGCCCGGAACCACAGGAACTGCTGCCACGACAGGCCGATCTGGATCCCGGTGCCGTAGGGCGTCGTGGAGCCGCTGTTGCGGTACAGCCACAGGGTTCCGTCCGGCCGCCGCGCGACCAGGTCGGCCTTGCCGTCGCCGGTGACGTCGCCGGTCGCGACGCCGTCCGCCGCACCTCCGGCCAGCGCGGCGAGCTGGGCCGTCGAACCGTTGAAGACCATGGAGTCGTGGGCCGCGCCCCGGTTGCACGCGTCGATGTCGTACTGCCAGAAGGTCCAGTTCGCGCCCCAGCCCGGCACCGACGGCGGGGAGGAGTTGCAGCTGGAGATGTCCAGCGGGTAGCCGGCGAACGCGGTGCTGCTGCCCGTGCACGGGTTCCACCAGTTGACGTTGGTGTAGATCATCGGCGCGCGGCCGATGCGGGCCTGGACCGTGGCTTGGAACGTGCTGATCCACGACCGCATTGCGCTCTGGGAGAGCCCGTAGCAGTCGGGCGTGCCCGAGAGGTACGGCCACTCCAGGTCGAGGAACGGCGGCAGGGTCCTGCCGTCGGCGGCCCACTGGATGTGGTCCACGAAGTAGTCGGCCTGGCCCGCCGGGTTGCCGAGGTCCGGTCGGCCGAAGGCGTAGGCGCCGGCGTAGAGCCCGGCGTTCTTGGCGCCCTGGTAGTCCTGGCCGTAGTAGGGGTTGACGTAGGTGGTGCCCTCGGTGGCCTTGACGAAGGCGAACTCCTCGCCCGCGGCGCGGCGGGCGGCCCAGTCGAGGGTCTTCCCGCCGGAGTGGTCGTGGCTGGAGACGTCGATGCCGTTGACCGAGTAGCCGGGCGGGAGGGCGGCCACGCCGAGCGGTTCGGCGGTGGCCTGCGAGCCGAGGAGCAGCGGGAACCCGAGCGCCAGCACCAGGGCGGCAGCCGATTTCTTGGCGAGCATGGTGGACTCCGTGGTCGTGGTCGTGGTCGTGGTCGTGGTGTGCGGGAAGGGGGGATCAGACGAAGCTCTGCCAGCCCGTGCCGATCTGGGTGCCGCTGCTGTAGGGCGCGGTGTCGCTGCCGCCGTTGAGGTACTGCCACAGCGTGCCGTCCGGCTTGGTGGCGACGATGTCGGCGCGGTGGTCGCCGTCGACGTCCCCGAGCGTGATGCGGTCGAACGACTGCCAGCCCACGCCGACCTGGGTGCCGGTGCTGTACGGCGCGGTGGTGTCGCCGCCGTTGGTGTACAGCCTGAGGGCGCCGTCGGAGCCCGCCGCGACGATGTCCCCCCGCCCGTCGCCGGTCACGTCCTCGACGACGACGTGGGCGAACTGCTGCCAACCGATGCCGATCTGGGTGCCGGTGCTATACGGCGCGGTGGTGCCGCCGTTGTTGGTGTACAGCCAGAGGGTGCCGTCGGGCCGTGCCGCGACGATGTCCGCCCGGCCGTCGCCGTCGACGTCACCGGCCAGGAACCACGCGAACTGCCCCCACGAGACGCCGATCTGCGTGCTGGTGCCGTACGGCGTGGCGGAACCGCTGTTGCGGTACAGCCACAGCGTGCCGTCGGCGCGGCGGGCGACCAGGTCGGCCTTGCCGTCACCGGTCACGTCACCGGTGGCGACACCGCCGGCCGAGCCGTCGACGACGTGGTCGTAGCGGACCGGTGTGTAGTTGCTCGCGTTGCTCTGGCTCCACGCCCGCCGGATCGTGCCCGAGGACCCGGTCTGCTCGATCACGACCGGCCTGGTGTGCGCCGAGTCCTCCCACCCGACGAACAACGCCACGTGGTCGACGGAGGGGTTGTTCTCGTGCCGCAGCAACGCGTCGCCCGGTTGCAGGGAGGAGCGCGGGATCACCCAGGAGACGTCGTCCAGGTTCCCGGTCCAGAAGTCGCTGCCCCGGCCGCCGAGCCCCCACGCCATCGACACGAACCCCGAGCAGTCCGTCCGGTAGTCGCCGTAGGTGTTGCGGTAGCACCTGCTCTGGCTGTACTGGACGCCACCGACGTCCAGCCAGCTCTGCGCCCGGGTCAGCACCTGCGCCCGGGTGAGGATCTGGTGCGAGCCGTTGTTGTCGCACGGGGTCGCGGTCGTGGGCACGGTCGCCGCGCGGACGCCGCCGCCCGGCAGCCCGGGGTAGTCGGCCAGCGGCGGGTCCCCGATCACCGGTCCCGCGGTCGTCGTGGCGGTGCCCGGAGCCGCCATCGCGCCGGTCGGGCCGGTGGCGGCGAGC
>NZ_JBFAAX010000867.1:0-2322 GCF_040639995.1 Actinosynnema sp. NPDC023658
CGATGCGGGGACAGCCCCACCCGGTGACGAGCACGCCCACCCGGGCCAGCACCGCCCTGGCCTCGGCCGTGCCGAAGGCCGTGAGGACGCCCTGCTCGACGCGCACCACGGCGCCGAGCCGGTCGAGCAGGTCGACGGGCAGCAGCTCCGGCAGCGCCCAGGGATCCATGGCGAGCGCCGCGACGAGACCCTCCGGCACCGGCGGCCCTCCTCGTCGGATCGGTTGCGTAAACGCTTACACACGGTGAACCGTAGGGCTTCAGCGAAGGTCAGGTCCACTGGTTGACGAAGTTGTGTAAACGTTTTATCTTCGGGCAGCTCTTGTGCCCTGGTGGAGACGATCGACGACGACGGGAGCCGACCGGGTGGATGCCATCGACACCGAGCGGCCACCCCCGCGGCCCGGGCGCACCGGCCACCTCCAGCGGATCCGGCGGGACCGGGTGCTGCTGGCCCTGATGGCGCCGGGTGTCGTGTACTTCCTGGTCTTCCACTACGGCGCGCTGTTCGGCAACGCGCTGGCGTTCCTGGACTACGTGCCGTTCCTCGGCGTGGTCGACAGCGAGTGGGTCGGCCTGGCCAACTTCGCGCAGTTGTTCGGCGATCCCCTGTTCTGGAGCGCGGTCCGCAACACGGTGGTCATCGGCGCGCTCCAGCTCGTGTTCTTCTTCCCCGCCCCGTTGGCCCTGGCGCTGCTGCTGCACAGCCTGGTCGGCTCGACGATCCGGCAGTTCGTGCAGAGCGTGGTCTACCTGCCGCACTTCCTGTCGTGGGTGATCGTCCTGGCGCTGTTCCAGCAGATGCTCGGCGGAGCGGGTGTGGTCAACGGCTGGCTGGGCGACCTGGGGGTGAGCCCCGTGCACGTCGTCGGCAACCCGGACCTCTACCCGCCGCTGGTGGTCGCGCAGCTCGTCTGGAAGGAGTGCGGTTGGGCCACGATCATCTTCCTGGCCGCGCTGTCGCAGGTGGACGAGGGGCAGTACGAGGCGGCGGCGCTGGACGGCGCGGGCTGGTGGCGGCGGCTGTGGCACGTGACGCTGCCCGGCATCCGGCCGGTGCTCGTGCTGCTGCTCGTGCTGCGGCTGGGCGAGTTCCTGGACGTCGGTTTCGAGCAGTTCTTCCTGCAGCGGCAGGCGGTGGGACCGGAGGCGGGCGAGGTGCTGGACACGTTCGTGTACTTCACCGGGTTCGCCAACGGCGAGTTCGGCTACGCGGCGGCGGCCGGGCTGTTCAAGGGGGTCATCGGCATCGTGCTGGTGTACACGGCCAACAAGGTGGCGCACCGGCTGGGTGAGCAGGGGGTGTACCAGCGATGAGTTCCGTGCGCCCGGCGTGGCAGGGACGTCCCGGACCGGGGTTGCGGCTGGCGAAGGTGGTCGCGCTCGCGGTGGTCGTGCTGCTCGTGCTGTTCCCCGTGTGGACGGTCGTGGCGACGAGCCTGGCCGAGCCGGGTGACGTCGTCGCCAACGGCGGCTGGGTGGTGTGGCCGCACGGGATCACGTTCGGCGCCTACGCCGAGATCCTGGACGGCGGGATCGTCACGCGGGCGTTGGCGATCAGCGCCGGCGTCACGGTGGTCGGCACCGCGCTCAGCCTCACCTGCACGGTCGGGCTGGCGTACGCGCTGAGCCGGCCCGGCGTGTACGCCGGCCGCCCGCTGCTGCTGCTAATCCTGTTCACGTTCCTGTTCCCGCCGGGGATGATCCCGCTGTTCCTGGTGGTCCGCTCCACGGGCCTGTTCGACCAGTACGCGGCGCTGGTGCTGCCGTTCGTGGTCAACGCGTTCAACCTGGTGGTGATGCGGGGCTTCTTCCAGTCGATCCCGCGTGACCTGATCGAGGCGGCCCGCATCGACGGCGCGGGCGACCTGGCCGTCCTGTGGCGGGTGGTGCTGCCGCTGTCCAAGGCGGTGCTGGCGGTCGTCGGCCTGTTCTACGCGGTCGCGTACTGGAACCGGTTCTTCGAGGCGATCATCTACTTCAACGACCAGTCGAAGTGGCCGATCGGCACGGTCCTGCGCCAGTACGTGACCGGCGGGGCGGACCTGACAGGCGAGGCGGCGCTGGTCTCCGCGCCCCAGTCCACGCAGATGGCCGTGGTCGTCCTCGCGCTCACGCCGATCGTGTGCGTCTACCCGTTCCTCCAGCGCTACTTCGCCAAGGGCGTGCTCACCGGCGCCCTCAAAGCCTGAACCGAGACCCTCGTCGAGGAGGGAGTCGAGCATGAGCCAACATCTCCACCGCCGGTCGCTGCTGCGGTTCGCCGGTGCCGGCGCGCTCGCCGCGCTGGCCGGCCCCGCGCTGGCCGCGTGCGGCAAGGGGT
>NZ_JBFAAX010000868.1:0-2321 GCF_040639995.1 Actinosynnema sp. NPDC023658
GATGAACGCGTTGATTGTACGTGTTCATCTGTCCGGGGATTGTGGTGACCTGAGGTTGCGGCTGGGTGATCTGGCCGCTTCGTGCAGTGACAATTCGGTGTTCGGTGTGTACGGCCGAACGCGATCTTGGACAATCGGCCCACCTGCCCGGCCTATCCGACCACTTGGAGTACCCACGCATGACCTGGTTGATCTGGCCGATCGGCGTGGCGCTCCTCATCGCCGCCGGATTCGCCGCGGCGGCGGTGCCGCGATGGCGTGCCCGCGAACGCGGGAAGCTCGTCGCGTGGTCTACCGCGCGTGCCGCGATCAACAGCGCGACGATCAGCCGGGACGCGGCGCGCACCGACATCGCCGAGGCGGAACGGCTGCTGGCCCGCGCCGAGCTGATCGCCGCCGGCGGTGGCGGGGCGGTGGCGGCCCGGACCGCCACCGAGTGCGCGGAGCGGGCCGACGCGCTGTGGCGGCGGGCTGCCGGTGGCTGAGCGGCGGGTGAGCGCGGGTCGACGACGACACCGGGCCGAGTGGCTGCGCTGGGGTTCACTGGCCGCCGCAGTGGCCGTCGTGGTGGTCTTCCTGCTCTCCCAGGGACAGGACATCGACGTCAGCTACGGGCAGTCCCCGGCATCGTCCGACGCGGTCGCCGAGGGCGGGGCCGGTGAGCTGGGCGACGTGACCGTGCCGTCGGTGGACGAGATGGCGGCACTCGTGCGCGCCGACGACGTGGTGCGACTGCCGGGGGCCATCGCGTCCTGGGACGAGCGGCGCGTCCGGGAGGCCGTCGGGGACGCCGAAGTCCGCATCCTCGTCGCACCGCCCGGTTTGGACGAGGACGAGCGCGACCGCGTCCGCGACGTGGACGACGCGACGGTCCGGGTGATCGGCACCGAGGTGACGGGCGGGATCTACCAGGCGTCGGCCGACTCGGCGGTCGGCTGGCGGGCACAATTCGCCGTCGGCGACGTGACCGACCAGATGGTGGCGTTGATCGCGCAGCTGCGGGACCGACCGGCGCCGGAGGCCGTGGACCAGTTCGACTGGCGCGACCCGGACGAGGCCGAGCTGGCTGCCGTCGCCGCCGACCTGCGCGCCACCGGCGTGCACGTCGGCGCCGGGGCGACGCTCGACGGCATTCCCGAGGATCTCGCGGCCTCGGCGTTCCCGGACCGACGCGCGTGGTACGTCGTGCTGCCGCGCCAGCCGTTCGGCGAACCGGTGCCCCGGTACGGTCCCGCGCTCGCCGAGCTGTTCCCGGACACGCCCGTCGTGGTGGTGTACGGGTGGTGGATCGAGTACCACGGCCCGCACGCGGGCGATTTCGACGAGGTCGTCGGCGCGAGCTTCTACGCTCAGCTCGGCGAGCGGCTCAGCCTGTACGACTACCCCCAGCGCAACGTGCTGGCCGGCTACCTCGCCCGGGTCACCGACGTGCGCTACGCGGGCCTGTTCGACCGGCCCCTGCCGTACCGGCCGTTCGACCCGCTGCGGGTGGCGCTGCCCGCGTTGCCGTGGCTGTTCACCGCGTGCGTCGCGGTGTACCTGGTGCTGTCGGCGCGGCCCCTGCTCCGGAGATCCGGCGCAGGGGCACGGACCGGCGTGAACGCCCGCCTGGCCGGCCTCACCGCACTGGCCATCGAGGTGTCCGGGCTGACCGACGTGAGCGGGAACCCTTCCCTGACCAGGGCGATCGGCAAGCTGGGCGCGGCGGGTGAGGCGCTGGCCCGGAACCTGCCGGACCGGCACGTGCGGTCCCTGCTGGACGATGCGGAGGCCGAGTTGGACGACACCGCCCGATCGCTGGGCCGGGCCGACTACCGCCCGGACTCCTACCTCTCGGAGAGGCTCGCGTGAAGCGCTCCCTCGGCACGCCCTTCGGTGTCGCGGTCCTCGGTTGCCTGCTCCTCGCCGGGTGGGCGGTGTGGTCCGGGGGCGTGCAGGACGGCCCGATCGCGCGGCAGGTCCGCTCGTCCTCCGTCTACGCCGCGCCCGGTGTGGAGGTGGACCGGGCGGCGGCCGAGCGGGTCATCGGCAACCGGAGGCTGGTCGTGCTGCTGCTGGAGCCGGGGGCCGATCGGCCGCAGGGGTGCCGCGACGTCCGGCACGCGGCCGAGGGCACGCTCGTCCTGGTGCTCAGCCAGGCGGACGACGAGTACGACACCTACGGCTGCGCGCTCATCCCTGGCCGGGACGACGAGAACTTCGGCCGCGCGGCGGTCGCGGAGATGACCATCGGCCGCGGCATCGACCAGTTCGCCGACCGGCCGGTGGAGGCGTTGAAGATCGTGGTGGTCAACTACGACCTGCTCGTCAAGGCGGGCACC
>NZ_JBFAAX010000869.1:0-2317 GCF_040639995.1 Actinosynnema sp. NPDC023658
AAGACAAGCCGGGAAGAGTTCCATCGCCTACGTCTTCCCCGTTTACAACGAGGCGGGGAACATCGAGCTGCTGCATCGCACGGTGTGCCATGTCACCGGGGCACTCGCCGACCGCTACGACTTCACCTTCACCTACGTCGACGACGGCAGCAAGGACGACTCCGCGAGTTGCCTGCAGGCGCTGGCCGATGCGGACCACCGCGTCACGGTGATCGAACTCGCGCGGAACTTCGGCCACCAGACGGCGGTCACTGCGGGTTTGGATCTCGTCGACGCCGATGCGGTAATCATCATGGACAGCGACTTGCAGGACCCGCCACAGGTTAGCCTGGAACTGATCACGAGGTGGCAGCAGGGCTACGAGGTCGTGTACGCGCAACGCCGCTCTCGCCGCGACACGACGTTCAAGAAGTTCACCGCGAGCGTGTTCTACTGGGTCCTGCGCAAGATCGCCTCGGTCGACATCCCTCGCGACACCGGCGACTTCAGGCTCCTGGACCGCAAGGTGGTCGAGGAACTGCGCAAGTTCCGCGAACGCGACCGGTTCCTGCGCGGCCTGGTCAGCTACATCGGCTTCCGCCAGACCGGGGTGTTGTTCGACCGCGACGAGCGGCACGCGGGCACCACAGGCTACCCCTTGAGCAAGATGCTGAGATTGGCTGCGGACGGCCTGCTCGGGTTCTCCGTCACCCCGCTCAGACTGATCAGCAGGCTCGGGTACGGCATCTCACTGCTGAGCTTCCTGGGAATCCTGTACACGGCCGGGGTGAAGGTCCTGGCTCCGGAGACGGCGGTACCCGGGTGGGCGTTCACCGCCATCGCGATGTTCTTCCTCGGCGGAGTGCAGATCACCATGCAGGGCGTGCTGGGCAGCTACATCGGCCGGACCTACGCCGAAGCCCTAGGGCGACCGCTCTACACCGTCTCATCTGTGCGCACGGCCGTCGACCAAAGCACACCGGTGAAGACCGTGCTGGACCGGTCCGTGCAGTCGAGCGACCGGAGCCTGAACCGGTGAAGCCGGTCACCGCCACCCGTCTGCGCTTCGGTGTGGTCGGTGTCGTGAACACCTCCGTGGACCTCGTCGGTTACGTCTCGCTCGTCCTGACGGGCACCCCGACGTTCCTGGCGAACCTGCTCTCGACCTCGGTGGGCATGGCGTTGAGCTTCGTGCTCAACAGGTCGTTCACCTTCCGTGCGCGGTCCGGCGACCTGCGTGCCCAAGTCCTGCTGTTCGTCTTGTGCACGGCATCAGGGTTGTGGGTCGTCCAACCCCTGGCGATCAACGTGACCGGCGATCTGCTCGGCGGTTCGGCCGCCCTGACGGCGGTGACGGGACCAAAGCTCGTCGGCCTGGCATTCGGACTGGTGTGGAACTACGTCTTGTACAGCAAGGTCGTCTTCCGTCGGCGGTGACCGGTCGGGTGACGGTGGTCGGACATGTCACCTGGGGAGGTGGTCGTTAGCGTGTGTGGCTGGTGCGACGAAGCCGATCGGTGCAAGGGTCGATTCATGCGACCGCATCGGGTGGCCCCGCGTGAGATGAAGGACCCCGGAGGTGTGACCGCCTCACACCGTTCGGACTGGGAACTCGTGGCCGAGAATGGAACCGGAACGCACATGACGACCAGGTCCTCCCGAGACCGGGCTGAAGCCCTCGTCCTTCCCGAGCAGTACAGCGCCTTCAGGCTGCTCGGCCACGGGCAGAAGGTCACGCTGGCGGCGGTGGCCGTCGTCCTGGCGTGCGTGGTTCTGGCAGGCGCCTTCACCGCAGCCGCACCGCGTCCGCTGTGGTGGGCGCAGGTGTTCGTGAGCGCGACCACGATCGTCTACGTGCTCGTGATCTGCTTCCGCTGCCTGCTGGTGGCCGCCGGCCCGGGCGCGCGGATCATCCGAGTGCACGATGAGGTCCTGATCGCCGATCAGGACCTGCCGCCCTACACGGTGCTCATCCCCCTGCACCGCGAGGAGCTGGTGCTGCCAGGGCTGATCGAGACCATCCACCGGCTCGACTACCCCGTCCACCGGCTGCAGGTGCTGCTGCTGGTCGAACAGGATGACGACATCACCCGTCCGGCGCTGGACCGCCTGGAACTGCCGCCGGGGTTCGAGGTGGAGCTCGTTCCCGAGGGCGGGCCGCGCACCAAGCCCAACGCGTGCAACGTGGGCCTGGCCCGCGCCACCGGCGAGCTGTGCGTCATCTACGACGCGGAGGACCGGCCCGAATCGGACCAGCTCCGCAAGGCGGTGGCGGCGTTCGGGTGGGCCACATGGGTCCGGTCCAGCCGATCTGACCTGCGCCGTTGCCGGCGAAGAG
>NZ_JBFAAX010000870.1:0-2317 GCF_040639995.1 Actinosynnema sp. NPDC023658
CGCAACGTAGCTTTCGCCCCTCCTGAAGATCGACCCACGAGGGGGAGGCATGACGAGCGAGCAAGTCGTGCTCGACGTCGAAGGCCTGCGCATGCGCTACGGCACGACCGACGTCCTGCACGACGTCACGTTCCACGCCCGCCACGGCGAGGTGGTGGCGCTGCTCGGCCCGAACGGCGCGGGCAAGACCACGACCATCGAGGTGCTGGAGGGGTTCCGGCTGCGGTCGGCGGGCCGGGTGTCGGTGCTCGGCGTCGACCCGGCCCACGCCGACGAGCGGTGGCGCGCACGGGTCGGCGTCGTCCTGCAGTCCTGGCGCGACCACGGCAAGTGGCGCGTCCGCGAGCTGCTGGCCCACCTGGGCACCTACTACGCCTGCTACGCCACCGCCGACGTCGTCCGACCGTGGGATCCGGACGACCTGGTCGCGGCGGTCGGCCTGACCGCGCAGGCGGGAACGCGCATCCGCACGCTGTCCGGCGGCCAGCGGCGCAGGCTGGACGTCGCCGTCGGCATCGTCGGCCGTCCGGAGCTGCTGTTCCTGGACGAGCCGACCACCGGGTTCGACCCGGTCGCCCGGCGCGAGTTCCACGACCTCGTGCGCGGGCTGGCCGACCGGGACGCCACCACCGTCCTGCTCACCACGCACGACCTCGACGAAGCCGAGAAGCTGGCCGACCGCATCGTCGTCCTCGACGGCGGCCGGATCGTCGCGGACGGAACGGCCGAGGAGCTGGCGCAGCGGATCGCGGGCGAGGACGAGGTCCGCTGGACCCACGCCGGGCAGCAGCACGTGCGCTCGGTCCGGGAGTCCACGCGGTTCGTCCACGACCTGTTCCGTCGCCACGGCGACGCGATCACGGACCTGGAGGTCCGCCGGGCCTCGCTGGAGGACACCTACCTGTCGCTGGTGCGGCGGGTCGAGACCGGGGGAGGGCAGCGGTGAACCCGACCGCGACGGCGTTGCGCGCGGGCCGGCGCCGGGGCCTGATCGAGCTGCGGCAGTCGTTGACCACCGGCGCGGACCTGTGGAACCACGCGTTCTGGCCCGCGCTGATGCTCGGGGTCACGTACTTCCTGCGTGACGTGTCGTTCGGCCGGACCGGGTTCTCCGTCGGCGCGCTGGCGCTGCCGAGCATCCTGGGCATGAACGCCGCCATGGCGATGGTGACGATGAGCCAGTTGCTCACCGCCGAACGCGAGGACGGCACGCTGCTGCGGGCCAAGGCGACGCCGAACGGGGTGCTGGGCTACCTGGTCGGCAAGGTCGTGCACGTGGCCGGTGGCCTGGTGGTCGACCTGGCGCTGTTCCTCGTCCCCGGCGTGTTCCTGGTGCCGGGCCTGGTGACCGGCACCGTCGACTCCTGGCTGACCGTGGCGTGGGTGCTGGCGCTCGGCATGGCCGCCGCCCTGCCCCTCGGAGCGGTGCTGGGCTCGGTGTTCTCCAGCGCTCGCGGCCAGGGCCTGTTGCTCCTGCCGATCCTCGGCCTGATCGGGGTGTCCGGCATCTTCTACCCGCTCACCTCACTGCCGGTGTGGGCGCAGTGGGTCGGCCAGGTGTTCCCGGTCTACTGGCTGGGGCTCGGGATGCGCTCGGCGTTGCTGCCGGACGCGGCGGTGGCGGTGGAGGTGGACGAGTCCTGGCGGCACCTGGAGACCGTCGGCGTGCTCACCGCGTGGACGGTGCTCGGCCTGGTCGTGGCGCCGGTCGTGCTGCGCCGGATGGCCCGCCGGGAGTCCGGGTCGAGCGTGGCCGCCCGCCGGGAGAAGTCGCTCCAGCGGGTCCGTTAGGGGCCGATGCCGCGTTCCGGCGCAACGAAAGGGGCCCCGCGCACGACCAATCAGATGAGTGCTCGGTGGCGTCGGGGCGCGCTGCCCGGACCGGAGGGCGTGACCATGACCATCTTCGTCAGCTACACGCGGGCCGACGAGTCGCTGGTGCGCGCCCTCCGGGACGACGTCGGCCGGATGGGGCACCAGGTCTGGCTGGACCACGAGATCCACGGCGGCGAGCTGTGGTGGCGCGAGATCATCCGGGCCGCCCGGGTCTTCGTCGCCGCCGGTGCGGCGACCAGCACGAGCACCAGGCCCACGATGGCCGCGACCGCGAGCACGCCGACCACCGTGGGCCGCTTCTCCGCCGGCACGGGCACGGTCGACGCGGCCGGTTCCACCGCGGTCCACCACTCGCCGCCACGCGACCGGGACGCGGCGACCGGCGGAGGTAAAGCGGTCGGCGGGTGGGGAACGGCCGGCGGATAGGGAGCCGGCGGCCCTGCGGCCCTGCGGCGGTCGGCGCGTGTGGAGTCGGCGGGCC
>NZ_JBFAAX010000871.1:0-2314 GCF_040639995.1 Actinosynnema sp. NPDC023658
CGCTCGGTCCTCGGGGTCTCGTGCTCGCTGAGCCGGAAGCGGTCGTGGATGGGGCGCAGGAACCCCGGCGCCCACCAGTTCCACTTGCCCAGCAACGTCATCGTCGACGGCACGAGGACGCACCGCACGATCGTGGCGTCGATCAGCACGGCCACGAACAGGCCGATGCCCAGCTCCTCCACGTCCGCCAGGTCCGCGATCGTGAAGCCGGTGAACACGATCAGCACCAGAGCGCCCGCCGACGTGATGACGCGACCGCTGCGCTGCAACCCGCGCCGCACCGCCGTGTCGGTGTCCTCACCCGCGTCGACGTGCTCCTTGATCCGACCGAGCAGGAACACCTCGTAGTCCATCGAGAAGCCGAACGCGAACGCCGACACCAGCAGCAGGATGTACGGGCTCAGCCCACCCACCACCAACGTGTCCAGCACACCGGACAGGAACCCGTGCTGGAAGATCGCCACCATCACGCCGATCGTGGCGCCCAGCGACAGCACGTTCATGAAGATCGCCTTGATCGGCACGGCCAGCGAGCCGGTCATCAGGAACAGCAGCACGAACATCGACAGCAGCACGACCCCGATCGCGAGCGGCAGGCCCTCGGTCGTCTTGTCCCACAGGTCGACGATCACCGCCGCGTCACCGAGCACCCACGACTCGCCACCCGGCGGCCGGTCGGCCCGCACCCGCACGACGAAGTCCTGCGCCGCCCGGCTCTGGCTGTCGCCCGCCATGTCGAAGGCCACCGTGGACAGGTTGTCACCGGTCGACGCCGCCGGACGGGCCCGGGGCGCGGAGGGGTCGTCCTGCCACCGCCGCGCCCACGCGTCGAGCTCGGCCGGACCGGTGCGCGCCACCACGACGACCGGCGGCTGCACGGCGACGCCGAACCTGCCCTCCAGCACGTCGGCCGCCCGCGCGGACTCCATCACGTCCCGCGGCAGCCCGGCCAGCTGCGGCAGCTTGGCCGTGGTGGTGAGCCCGGGCAGCGCGAGCAGCAGCAGGACCGCCGACGCGACCAGCGTGACGATGATCGGCCGTCGCTGGGTGAACCGCGCGATCCGGGCGAACCCGCCGCGTTCGGCGCTGTCCGCCCGGGACGCCTTCGCGATCGCCTTGGCCGACGGCCGGATCCGCTTGCCGAAGAACCCCAGCATCGCGGCGGTCAACGTGAGCGCCGCCGCCATCGCGATCAGCGTCGCGGAGATGCCCGCCGCGCCCATGGTCTGCAACCGCGGCACGTCGAACGCCAGCAGGCCGCTCAACGCCGCCGACACGATCAGGCCGCTGAACAGGATGGTCCGGCCCGCCGTGGCCCACGTCCGCGCCGCCGCCTCGTCCGGCGCGTGCCCCGCGACCAGCTCGTCCCGGTAGCGGGCCACCAGCAGCAGCCCGTAGTCGATGGACAGGCCGAGGCCGAGCAGCGACACCACGGACATGACCGTGCTGTCGAGGTTGAGGAACGTGGAGAACAGCAGCACCATCGCGAACGAGCCGGCGACCGCGGCGATCGCGGCGATCAGCGGCAGCAACGCGGCCAGGATCCCGCCGAACACGATGATCAGCGCGATCAGGATGATCGGCAACGTGCTCAGCTCGGCGCGCAGCGTGTCCTTGCCCGAGGTGGTGTTGGTCTCCTGCGCCTGCGGCTCGTCGCCGCCGATCACGACCTCCGCGCCGGTGACCTCGTCGGCCACCCGGTGCAGCCGCTGCGAGACGTCCTGGAGCACCTGCTTCTTGTCGGCCTTCGGCATCTTGCCGAAGCGCACGGTGATCTGCGCGGCGGTGCCGTCGGACGACACGACCGGCTCGTCCACGGTCTTGATGCCGCCGATGTCGCGCACGTCGTCGACCGCGCGGTCCATCGCCGCGACGGTGGTGGACGAGCGCACGTCGCCGCCGTCCACGACGGCGACCAGCTTGTCGTAGTAGTCACCCTCGTTGGTCAGGACTTGACGCGCGAGGTTGGATTCCATGCCCTGCGAGGGCTTGTTGAGCGCCAGACTGCCGAACAGCGGGCCGAAGGCCGCGCCGCCGATGACCATGACCAGGAGCCAAGCCCCGAGTACCCACCAGCGCCGCCGATAACAGAAGCGCCCCATCCGAGATAGCATGGTTACAGCTTGTCGACCGGACGACCACGTGTCGTTAAGGCTTGCACCCCGCTTTACCTGCACCCAAGTACAGGTCGTGAACGGGCACTGGCGTCATGGTGGGGCCGCCGGAGGCGAACTGCCAGCCGAACTCACCGATCACCAGCGGCCAGCCGTTGGCCTGGAACCGGTTCAGGTAGTCGGTGATGCAGGAGGCGGTG